>JAEYPG010000060.1 GCA_023410975.1 Pseudomonadota bacterium | reverse complement strand
GCCTGCAGCGCGGCGGCGATGCGCGCGGGAAGCCAGAGCTCCACCCGATCGCCGATGAGCGGCTGCGGCGGGGGCAGGGTGCGCAGCGTCTCGATGGCCTGGGCCACGGCGCGTGCGTGGGCGGCGTCGCCACGATGCTCCACGGCGAAGGTCTGCGCCAGGTCTGGCCGGTGGCGCGAGCAGGCCAGGCGCTGCAGCCGCCGGCGGATGCCACCGAGCACGCCGCGCGCTGATGAGCCGTCCTGCAGCGCCTGGGGCAGGTACTGCTCGACCGCCGCGCGTGCCGGCAGGCCCGCGTGCCAGGCGCGCAGCGCCGCCAGGGCCGCGGCATCGGGCAACTCGTCCATCCTGGCCGGGGTGCCGGGCGTTTTACGCGGTACAGGTTTGCTCACCCGAGGATGCTACTGTGATAGGGGAACTTATCTCGATAGCTGCATTCCTGTGCAAGCCTGGTGCATGCCGAGCGGGTCAGCTGGGTGTGCGGGCGTGGGGGTGTCCTGCATGCCGCAAGGCCTCATCCACCCACGTGAAGAGCCCATCCGCATCCGGCGTCGCGGCCCGGGGGTGGCCGATGCGAAGTCCCGCTTCGTCGAGGTAACGCATCGCCGTGGGCCAGTCACCGCATGACCAGTGGCGCCCGTGTTCGCGGATGCGCTGGATCTGCTCGCGCAGCCGCCTGGTGCCCAGGTGCTCCAGGGGCTCGGGCGTGACCGGCACCGCGTGCAGCCGTGCCTCGTGGCCGGCGCTGCCATGGAGCCTGGCGTGATGGCGCACGCCCGCGCGCAGCGCCTCGATGGCCTGCCCGGGCGTGTCGCCCAGGGCCTGCATGGCCACCGTGCAGTGCCGCGCGACGATGTCGCCGCCCGCGGTGAAGAGCCAGAAGTGCGGCCGCACCGCGGCGATGCCCAGCAGCCGGTGGCGCCGGAACGCACCGTGGCAAGGGACGCGCGAGGGGGCAACGAACCAGCCGTCACGCGCGGTCCAGGTCATGCATGGGCCCTGGCAGGCGTGGAGCAGGCGCTTGAGGGGTTCTTCGGTGGCGGCACGCCGGCGCTGCGCCTTGTCGAGCCGGGGCGGCAAGCGCATCGCGGTGCCGCTGGCGGTGATGCCCACGAACCGCAGCCGGGCGTCGGCGTCGATGGTCACGGCGCCGGCGCACAGCTGCGAGAGGCTGCAGCAGTTGAGGCTCCAGTCGGCCACTCCCGTGCGCGCCGCCATGACGGCGCGGCTCAGGGCCTGTCCCCACAGCGTGGACAGCATCAGGGCGGCGGCGTGGTACTCCAGCCATTGGCGCTCGCCGTCGTCGAGCCGTGCGCACGCGGCTGCCGCTTGGCTGGCATGGTCGAGCACCAGGCGTTCGCGGCGCAGCCGTATCGGGTCCGGGCCGGCCACCGTACGGTACGGCCAGCGCCGCTGCTCGACGTTCTCCTCGACCTGCCGTGCCCACAGGAGCTCGGCCAGCGACAGCACGGCACGCGGCTGGCCGGCGAGCAGCCGGGCGATGTCCAGCAGGTTGCCCGACTGCCTGAACCGGGCGACCCAGCGCTCGCTGCGGCCCACGACGTGGCGGCGCAGATGGCGCGCCATGGCCCGGTAGACCAAGTTGATGGTCTGTGCGCTCGTGCGTGGCTGGGGTGGTGAAGCGGTGCGCGCGCTGCCCATGGCAGCACGGGGGCGGTGCCAGACCACGGCCATGTAGGCCGCTGGCCCGGGCGGCTGCAGGAAGCACGGCGGATAGTCGATGCCCAACGCGCTGCACCACTGGGCGGCGCAACGGCCCCACGTGGCGTCGTCGCCCTGCTGGTCGGACGCGTCAGGTTGCCGCAGCGTGAGGACGGCGGCGCATTGCTGCAGCCAGCGCACGACCGGCTCCAGCGCCGCGGTCGCGCAGGCCTGCAACGTGGGGCGCCGGCACGTCTGGGGCGTGAAGAAGGCAAGGGCGCCGCAGGGGCAGCAGCCGGCGCACAGGCAGTCGTGCGCCGTGAACCGGGCGTTGAAGCCGCGACCGCAGTGGCAGCGGTGGCGTAACGGCACACCGTGGATTGGACAGGCCTCCAGCAGCCGCAACGACAGCAGCGCGCTGTGGTAGCCCGCGGCCAGGCAGGCCGGGCACACGCGCATGCCCGGTGTGAAGAGCGAGCGCATCCACGGCGCGGCATGGCCCATGTGTGACCAGGCCAGGGCCTGCGGCGTCTCGCCCAGCAGCCGCTCCAGCGCCTGCGTGTCGATGGCACCGCCCTCGTTGTGCAGGAGTTCCGGCGCCGGACTGCGCTTGGCCCAGATCACGGGCGTGAGCCGCTGCAGATCGATCAGGTGCAGCCGGTTGAGCGCGGCAACGCGCCGCAGCGTGTGCCACAGCGAGGCGTAGGGCAGGATCGTTCCCGGGTACCAGGTCAGCCGCGCGGTGGCGTTCATGGCCATGTCGGCCTTGGCTGCGAGCGCAGCCGCGGTGCCGCCGCCGACACCATGGCCATGAGGGTGCGGTGCCCGCAGCCCTGCACGATGGCGCGCCAGGACGCGGCCGAGGTCACCTCGCGTGGCCGCGCGCCGCTGGCCAGGCGCAGCAGCACGTGGCGGCAGGCCTGCGCCACGGTCTTCATCGGGAACTCGGCCGGGCCGGCGTAGCGCGCGGGCAGTTCCTCCTGCATGGCGGCCATGAGCCCGCCGGCCTGCTCGCGCATGCGAAAGCCTTCGCTCCAGGCCTGGGGCGCGATCCCGGCCGTGTAGGACAGCCCCGAGCCCACGGGCCACTCGGTGCCCTCGTCGTAGCCCGACATCACGTAGGCCAGCTCCTCGACACTGCGCACGCCGTGGAAGGGACGCGAGTCCAGCATGAAGCGCGCGGCCACGTGCGCGCCGCCCGAGAGCGCCATGCCCATGGGCTCGTCGAAGAACTGCAGCGACGCCACCGAGAACACGCACAGCCGCGTGCGCTGCTTCTCCAGCAGGCTGTGCAACTCCACCAGCCACAGCCACTCGCGCTGCGTCATGCCCTGCGCCTCGTCGATGACCAGCACCAAGAAGCGCCCGCCGCCCTGGGCCGCCAGGGCCATCCAGCGCTCGACGAGCATGTACTGACGGTCCAGCGCGGTGCGCCTGACCATGGCCAGAGGGTGGCCGCTGGCGGCCAGCAGCCGCGCGTAGAAGGCTCCCACGATGTGCGTGCTGCCGCAGTCGGTGTGGCTCCACACCACCAGCGGCAGCTGGCGGCCGTGGCGCTCGCACAGCAGCCGCTGCAGCCAGTGGTCCACGGCGCTGGACTTGCCAAAGCGCGAGGGGCCGAAGATGGTGGCCCCGTCCACCTGGTCATCGATCCAGCCACCGATGGCGGTGGCCATCTCGTCAATGGCCGGCGTGAACAGCGAGTAGTCGCGCGTGACCAGCGGGTGCTCGCGCGGGATGTGGGGCGCCAGCAGCGGCGCCATGCCGGGGTCGCCGTTCACCACTGCTGTGCCCGTCGCATCGGCGGCAGCGTGACGCCCGCCGCCGCTGCCGGGGCGGCAGGCGCCCGCGTCTCGGGCGGTGCAGGCATGGCGTCGGCGGCGAGCTCGCGCGCGTGGGCGCTGAGCACGCGCCGCGCCTCCAGGTAGGCCGGGTGCGCGGGCAGCTTGCGCCCGGGCGAGGACTCGGCGTAGCGCACCAGTTCCTCCACCGCGTCGCAGCGGCTGGACAGGTGCAGCAGCCGGCGCTGGTCCAGGGCGCGGATGGCCTGGCGCATGTACAGCGTGTGGGGCGTGAGGTGCCAGGGCGGGGCCGCACGCACCTGGCCCAGGAACAGCCCCTGCGGCGTGGACACGCTGGCCCAGCGCGCGTCGTCCTCGTCCTCGATGTGCAGCCACAGCTGCTGGCCCACCAGGTCGGTGCGCAGGCACAGCCACTCGGCCGAGTAGCGGGCGTTGGCGAAGTTGAAGTACGGCCGCCGCCCGGTGCGCACGCCCCCGAGCACCGTGCAGAGCCTGCGCACGCCCACCATGCGGCGCACCGCGCCGGGGTCGGCCGTGCGCAGCACCGCGCCCTCGCGCCGGCTCAGGAAGTCGAGCTGCTCCAGCGGCGTGCGCCATCCCAGCCCGGAATGCGGCGTGGCGTTGTAGTTGGCGATCAGCACGTCGAGCAGTTCCTCGGCGTACTCCAGCTGGAACTGCGTGGCGTCGGCCGCGGCCACCGGGTCGCCCGGGCGGTCGCTGGGCGAGCTGCCGGTGGTGGCGGCAAGCTTGTGGAAGCCGCCGGCGGCCAGCTGCCTGAAGAAGGACTCGATGTAGGGCCGGTCGTCCAGGCTGCGGCGGCAGCTGAAGCTCGCCGCGTCCTGCGGCTTGAGCACGCGCGCGCCCACCACGTCGCGCAGCGGCTGCTCCACGCGGGTGCAGATGTTGGCCAGCGCCCCGTCCACGCTGAATTCCTCCCAGCACGCGCCCAGGTACCGGATGCAGTGGTACGAGGGCAGCCCGGCGCCGCTCGCGTAGGCCTTGCCGCTGAACTGCAGCTCGCGCGGCTGCCACGGCGACAGCGCGCACTTGATGGCGCGCAGCACGTCCTCGGCCGAGCACTCGCGGCGCAGGCTCAGGTGGTAGCCCAGCACCGCGCGCGAGGCCACCTCGATGAGCACCACCACCCACAGCCGGTGCACGCGCCGCAGCTCCAGGCCGCCGTGGGGCGAGGGCACCATCACCACCATGCGCGCGTCGAGCTTGTGCGCGTCGCACTCCACGCGCTGCAGCAGCCGCAGCGGCGGGCGCAGGGTGCCGTCGCCCGCGCGCGCCTTGCGCTCGGCGTCACGGCCGCCCAGCAGCTGCCGCTGGCGGTGCGGGTGCTGCTGCAGCACCCGGTCGATGTAGCGGCAAATCGACGTGTAGCCCAGCTTGGCGACGTTGAAGGGCCATTCGCCGCGGCGCTCCAAGCCCAGCTGCCGCAGCTCCTCGATGAACCAGCCAAACAGCGCCTGGCGCGGGCGCCGGGGCGCTTGCAAGGCGGCCGTCTTGCCCAGGATCTTGCGGTGGAAGCGCTCCTGTAGCGCCTGGCCCTCGGGGGAGGCGAAGATCCACTGCAGCGCGCCGACGGCTCCCCCGCCCCAGCGTCCGACCTTCAGCGGTGCGTGGCGGGTGTAGCCCTTGACGCGCAGGAATGGCAGCGCGCCTCGCCAACCCAGCACGGTGCCGTCCTCGGCCTGGCTCAGGCAGCGCTCGACGATGAGGCGGTACACGTTGCGCCGCTTCAACCCGGTGGCCTGCTGCAGCGTCTGGTCGCTGGCCCCGTCCAGGTACAGCTCGATGGCGCGCTTGCGCAGCAGGAACTGCTCGCGCCGCTGTGGCGACAGCGCCGCCTCGTCCACCGGTGCCCAGCTGGAGAGGTCCACGGCTTGTGGCACGCCCGCTGCACCGACGCCGCCGCGGGCTCCGATCCTCTGGCGCTTGGTCATGTAGACCTCCTGCGACCGCACACCGAGGATCAAACTTAGTTGAAACCGCCAGCAAGGGCCAGATTTAGTTGGCGTGCCGCCCCGGTCTCAAAGGCATGACTTGTTGCAGCCCCCTCGGAGAGCCGCCGAGCCGGTAGGGTCAGATTTAGTTGTGTGAACGATAACGCCGGCCGTCTGGCGCAGCGCCGCGGCCGCCAGCGCATCGAAGCAGAAGGAGCGCAGCAGATCCTCGCAGCCGTAGCCTGGCCATTGCCGGCCGATGGCAGAGGCGGTTGCGCGGGCCTGATCCAGCCGCCAACCATTTGCGGTATGCCGATCTTCATGCCGTTGCGCCAGAATCCGAAGGTCATGTCTCGTTTCCTTTGGATACTTCGGTGTGCGGAAATGGGGGCCAGTTGCCAGGGCCGACTATGCAGGCGCCCGCTGGTGCTGTGACCGCACTTGTGCAGCCCGTCGCTGAAACCCGCTCGCGGGAATGGCTGTCATGGCTGCGCGCCGTATGCATCGACGTTGAGTCCAATCCGCAGCGTGCCAATCAAGTCTTCCGCTTGGCTGCCATGCGCTCAGATAGCGAGGCCACGCTCGATCTGGACACACTGCGGCACGACACCGACGAGGTATGTCGATGCGTCGATGGCCTCTCCACTGGGGCACGCATTGTGGTCGGCCACAACCTGCGCCGTCACGACCTGCCGCTCCTTGCCAGTCAGCATCCCGGCCTCCAGTGCCTGAAGCTGCCGTTGATCGACACGCTGGAACTCTCGGCGCTAGCCTTTCCGCGTAACCCCTACCATCGGCTGGTCAAGGGCTACAAGCTGCTGGCCGAAGCACGCAATGAGCCACTCCAGGATGCCCGGCTGGCGCTGAACCTGCTGCTTGATGAGATCCAGGCCTTCAAGGCGCTGCTGACCGCCGACCCTGGTTGGTGCGGCGTACTGCACCGACTGCTGAGGCACGAACCGGCACTCGACGAGCTCTTCGCACGCATCCGTGACAGCGCCGCGCCCGGGCCAGACGAAGCCCAGCAATTCGTGCTGGCGGCTTTCAGTGAAAGATGCTGTAGCACCCGGCTGCAACGGCTCGCAACCGACGACCTGGAAGGCGAGGCTGAGATGCGCTGGGCGCTGGCCTATGCCTTGGGCTGGGTTCGGGTGGCCGGTGGCAACTCGGTGCTGCCAGCCTGGGTGCATGCCAGCGTGCCGCTGGTGCGCCAGTTGATCCTGGAGCTGCGCGAGACCGACTGCGGCAACCCGGAATGCCGCTACTGCGCCCAGCAGCACAACCCCGAGCATCTGCTGCACCAGCACTTCGACAAGCCAAGCTTCCGCGAGCAACCGACTGCACCCTCGGGCGGCTCTCTGCAGCGGGAGATCGTGGTGGCGGGGCTGGCGCGACGCAGCTTGCTGGCCGTGCTGCCCACGGGCGGAGGTAAGTCCATTTGCTACCAGCTGCCTGCACTCTCGCATTACTGGCGCAGCGGACGCCTCACCGTGATCGTCTCGCCGCTGCAGTCGCTCATGAAGGACCAGCTCGACAACCTGGTGGCCAGCGGCATCCACTGCGGCGTCACCATCAACGGGCTGCTCACGCCGCCGGAGCGCCGGGCCGCCCTCGACAAGATCCGCCTGGGCGACGCGGGCGTGGTGCTGGTTTCGCCCGAGCAGTTCCGCAACAGGGCCTTTGCTGAGGCGATCCGGTTGCGCCAGATTGCAGCCTGGGTGTTCGACGAGGCGCACTGCCTATCTAAGTGGGGCCACGACTTCCGCACCGACTACCTCTACGTGGCGCGCTTCATTAGCGAGCATTTCGCGGATCAGCAGGCACCGGTCGCCTGCTTCACCGCCACCGCCAAGCCTGAGGTGATCGACGACCTGGCCGAGCACTTCAACGCCACCCTGGGCCTGCAGCTGGAGCGTTTCCTCGGTGGCCACGAGCGGCCCAATCTCGACTACCGCGTACTGCGCGCAGGCCGCGCCGAGAAGGCACAACGAATCCTCGAGATGCTGCCCGCGGCGCTCCAGGACGGCGGCGCAGCCGTGGTGTTCTGCGCCACGCGCCGGTCCACCGAAACCATCGCGGAGCTCATCGCCGCGTCGCGCATTCGCTGCGCCTGCTTCCACGGTGGCTTGCCAGGGCCGCGCAAGAAGGAGATCCAGCAAGACTTCATCCAAGGCAGCCTCGACGTCATCGCGGCCACCAACGCCTTCGGTATGGGCGTGGACAAGCCCAACATCCGGCTTGTCATCCATGCCGACGTGCCCGGCTCGTTGGAGAACTATCTCCAAGAGGCCGGCCGCGCAGGACGTGATGGGCTGCCCGCCACCTGCGTACTGCTGTTCGATGAGGAGGATATCGAGACACAGTTCCGCCTGGCCGCAGGCTCGCAACTCACGCAGCGTGACTTCTCGGTGCTGCTCAAGGCCATTCGCCGCCGCGCTGATCGCTTCCGCAGCCCGGAGATCGTGGTCTCCGCGCGGGAGTTGCTCATAGATGCCGACGGCACCGGCATCGAGATCGACGCATCCGACGCCACGACCAAGGTGACAACCGCCGTGGCCTGGCTGGAGCGCGGTGGCTTCCTGTGGCGCAACGAGAACCGCAGCCGCGTCTTCCCGACGAGCCTGCGGCTGGCCACCCTGGAAGACGCCTTGGCACGTATCCATGCTGCCCAACTCAAGGACCAGGATCGACAGCAGTACGGTGCGGTGGCGTCCGGCCTCTATGCCAACCAGTCACCCGAAGGCCTGAGCACGGACGACCTCATGGTTGAGGCCGGCATTCCGCCCGAGGAATGTTTTCGCATCCTTCACGGCCTGGAAAAGCTCGGTGTGGTGGCCAGCGACCTCGGACTCACGGCGGCCGTTAGCAAAGGCGTGACCGGTGCCTCGGACCTTGAATTCGAGCGCCTGGAGCAACTGGAGCAGGCGCTGCTGGAAATCATGGCCGAGGAGGCTCCCGATGCCGCAGACGACGGCGAGCCGCAGCTGCTGAGCGTGCGGCCGCTGTGCTCGACGCTGCGCCGCCGTCTGGAGTGCCCCGAGGGCGATACTGCGACGGTGCATCCTGAGCGCGTGCGCAAGTGCCTGCGCTCGCTCTCCGAGTCCTTCGGTGCTGGCGAGTCACGCCGCGCCATGATGAGCGTGCGCGGCGCCGGTGCGGACACCCTGCGCGTGACGCTGCACCGCCCCTGGTCCCAGGTGCGTGTCATCTGCGAGCGCCGGCGAGCCGCCGCCCGCGTGGTGCTGGCAAGCCTGCTGGATCGCGTGCCACCCGGGACACGGCAGGCGAACTTCGTCGTGGAGTGCAAGTCACGCGAGCTGCTCGAAGCCATAGACGGCAACATCGCGCTAGCCGGAATGCTGCGGGATCCCGTCATAGCCTTGGAGCAGGCGCTGCTCTACCTGCACGAGAACGGCATCGTGCAACTGGACAAGGGCAGGGCGGTTTTCCGTGCGGCCATGACCATCGAGATAAATGCCGGGGCGGCGAAGCGGCGTTTCCTGCGCGAGGACTATGCGCCGCTGCAGGAGCACTACCGGGAGCGCACGCTGCAGACGCACGTCATGCACGAGTACGCGCGGCTGGGCGCTGTGGACCAGACGCAGGCCAACGCGCTGGTGCGCGACTACTTCACCCTGCCGCGCCAACGCTTCGTGCGCGAGCGCTTCAGGGGACGAGCCGAGCTGCTGAAGCTGGCCACCACGGACGAGTCCTACCGCCGTATCGTGGACGCGCTGCAGCATCCGGTGCAACAGGAGCTGGTGCGCAAGCCCGAGCGAGGCAACCACCTGGTGCTCGCCGGTCCCGGCTCGGGCAAGACACGCGTGCTCGTGCACCGCATCGCCTGGCTGGTGCGGGTGCGCCGTGTCGCGCCGGAGCACATCATCGCGCTGACCTTCAACCGCCATGCGGCACTGGAACTGCGCAGGCGGCTGCAGGCGCTCATCGGTGACGATGCTCGCAGCGTGACCGTGCTGACCTACCACGCCATGGCGCTGCGCCTGACCGGCACGAGCCTCGCCGGTGCAGATGTGCAAGACGCACCCGTGAACTTCGAGCAGCTGCTGCAGGACGCGATCGACCTGCTGGAAGGACGCAGCAATGCCTTCACTGACGCCGACGAGGCGCGTGACCGCCTGCTGCAGGGCTACGAGCACATCCTGGTCGACGAGTACCAGGACATCGACGCGCGCCAGTACGCGCTGGTCAGCGCTCTGGCCGGCCGACGTCAGGCGGATGACGACAGCCGGCTGAGCCTCATGGCCGTAGGCGACGACGATCAGAACATCTACGCCTTCAAGGGCGCGAACGTCGAGTTCATCCGCCGCTTCCAGCAGGACTACGAGGCCGAGGTCACCTTCCTGGTCGAGAACTTCCGCTCGACGCAGCACATCATCGCCGCAGCCAACCACCTCATCCACGGCGGCGCCAGCCGCATGAAGGTGGATCACCCCATTCGCATCGACGCACGCCGGGCGCGGCAGCCGCCGGGCGGTTTCTGGCAAGCGCGCGATCCCGCCTCGCAGGGACGCATACGACTCATCTCCTCACCGGTGCAGGCCAACTTGCAGGCGCAGCTCGTGTACGAGGAAATCGCGCGGATCCTCCGGCTCGATCCGGAAGTCCGACTTGGCGACATCGCCGTGCTGGCACGGACTTACCAGACGCTGCAGCCCTTGAGAGCCCTGTGCGATCTGGAGAATCTGCGCTGCACGCTCCTGGCCCGCGACGCCGGCGGTATCTTGCCGCTGGTGCGTTCGCGCGAAGGAAGACGGCTGCTCGACGTGCTCAGAGCCCACCGCCGCGGCCTCGTGCGCTTGGACGCGCTGTTGCGGTGGATCGACCGCCAGCTCGGAATTCAACCGGCCAATCCCTGGTGGGGAGACCTCAGAGCTGCCGCGGACGAGCTGATGCAGGCCGCGGGCGGCACACGCATGCCGGTGGCCGAGATCGTCGAGTGGATCTACGAGGCATCCGTCGAAGCTCGGCGCGACGGCAGCCCCGATGCGCTGCGGCTGCTGACCGCGCATGGAGCCAAGGGACTGGAGTTCCGCCACGTCATCGTGATGGACTGTGGCGACTGGCGCTCAAGCAAAAACGACGAGCGTCGACTGCTCTACGTGGCGATGACACGAGCGAAGGAAACCCTTACTTTGTTCAAGGCCGAGGACGGGCGCAACCCGTTCTTGGCTGACCTTGGCTCGCTGGAGGGCGTGCACTCGCTACTCCCCGAAAACCGGCCGGTGTTTCGGCCGGAACTGCAGAAACGCTTCGTGCAGCTCGGGCCGAAGGAAGTGGACATCGGCTACGCCGGTCGATTCCCTGGCAGCCATCCCGTGCACCGCCACATCGCAGCGTTGGTGCCGGGCGATCACCTCCTCGTAAGGGGCCGTTGTATCTTCAACGGAAACGCATTCCAGGTCGGCCGCGTCGCTAAGGGCATGGCACTGCAGCCCGATGCCGTCAGCCATGCCATCGTCACGGGAATCATGGTTCGCACACGGCAGCAGACAGCCGCACCTTACTTGGACGATGTGCGCACGGAGCGCTGGGAAGTCGTTCTCGTAGAGATCAAAGAGAGCAGCAGCGGCACAGAGGCGGAATGACAATGGTCGTTCTCAGACTGACTTTTTGACCATTCCAAAGCCAATCCATGTCCCGAGGGCGACCCCGAGCAGGTCAGCCGCAACATAAGCCGGATTGCCGGAAGCGAATGCAACGAGACCACCTATGGCGGCGCCAACAATGACACCAGTCTTGCCCTTGCCAAGCGCGGCACCGCCAATCGGGGGAATGGCATGGGCTGCACCGATGACCATGACTGTGAGACTCATTTTTCGGTCCTTCAACCAGAGCTGAGAGTTGATAAATCAACGGCACGCAGCGTCTCCGATTTCAGCGAACGCTGAACACCGTTTGAGCTGGCGCTGATACTTCGCGTGCTGCGCCTAAAACTCGCGCAGCTCGGCCAACGAGAGCTGCGGTGACCGCTAACGTCCAGCATTGCTCGCCAAGCTCCTTGCCGCACAGCTGACCACCGGTACACGCGGCGCACCACGCAGATCAGGGTAGTACCGAACACTGCAAAACGTTACGCTGCTAACGTCATAAGTTAGACGTTCACCGTTCAGACATGCCTCGACACTTCTTACGCAGCCATGCAGAGCGTAGAAGTTTTGGGCGCGCGTGCTGGGACGGAGTTGTTTGGCCCAGCGCCTGCATCGGTCCGCGCGTAGGCCATTTCCTTGGCCGCTACGGCGCAGCCAAGTCAGATGAGAGGGAAGTCAGTGAAGGATTGGACGACCATCCAGGAACTGCTCACCGGCGGGATTGCGGACTTCCTATCGAGCATCCTTCCCGAAATCGGCGGCTCTGAATGGTGGCGTGATTCCGTGGTCGCGCAATTGACGGCGAACCAAGCGCGCGCACTGGCGATGATGGAGCCGGGCAACCTTCACGGGTTAGACCTCGCCGCGCTGATTCGCGTTGCCGAGCGGAACTGGTCCGAAATCGCGTTCAAACGCATGCTGAAGTCCGACGCCCATGCGCTGCTCGGCGAACTTCAGGGGGCTTGGAACCGCTACGCCCATGCACCCGCGAGCGGGGTCACTCTTGACGACCAGATGCGCGACGTGGACACCGTGCAGCGCTTTCTCAAGGCTATTGGGGGCAAAGATGATGCACTGACATATCTCAAGCAGGTTCATCGCCAGCTGCTAAGGCAGATGCTGGACAGCGAGAGCAACGAAGCGAGCCGACGCAATGAACCGCCGAAGCCACCGCCCAGCCGCGTCGAGGGCCCGCGACAATTGCGCGCCGCGGCGCAGGGTCCCGATCGTGGTGACGCCGACGCGGGACGCGATATCGGGCCCGCCTCGGACCCGCGCAGCGGCGTGTGGCTCGTTGAGCCGGCGTCGCACGGCCGGGCGCTAGATGCCGCCGTGCATGCTTGCAGCTATATCGGCATCGATTTCGGCACCTCCACCAGCGTCGCGAGCGTCGTCCGTCGCCTTGAGTCCGGCGCCCTCGTCTCGCGCCCGCTGGCGATCGAGCAACCCGAGGAGTTCGGGGGGCGGATCCTCCACCATCTGGTGAACACGGTGCTGGCTTGGGACGGCGAGTGGCTACTGTTCGGACAGGATGCTTACCGGCTGAGGCAGCGGCTGTCCGAGGGACGCGACGTGTTCTCGTCGTTCAAGATGCGCCTCGGTGTCGACATCGGCCCCACGTGGCCCGCAACCGCGCTCCCCCGAGGCCGCCATCCGGTGACGATTGAGAACGCGAACGACGCGACCCGAGAGTTCTTCAAGTTGCTCGCCGCCGGAATCCGCGCTGCGGCGCGACGCGAAGGCTTGCCCGAGGACCTACGTTTCGCCGTGACCGTGCCGGCCAGCTTCGAGGCCAACCAGCGCCGTGATTTGCTGGCGAACATGGCCGCGGCAGGGCTGCCGGTTTCCGAGAGCTGCCTGATCGACGAGCCGAACGCGGCATTTCTCAGTTTCGTGCTGGCCTCGGCCGGGGAAGACGGCGATCCGGCGTTCCTTGAGCGCCTGCGCAGCGGGCCGACCCAGGTGCTCGTCTACGATTTCGGGGCCGGTACCTGTGACGTCTCGGTGCTCGAGGTGGAGGTTGGACAGCGCGGAGTCCGGTCGCGCAATCGCGCGATCTCCCGGTTCACCGCGCTGGGCGGTGACGACCTCGACCGCGCAGTCGCGCGCAAGGTGTTGCTGCCGCAGTTGCTGGCCAGCGCACCCGCCTATGAGGCCGGCGAGCGCGACATCGAGGAGCGCTTGGTCCCTTGGCTGCAGCCCATCGGCGAGCGGCTGAAGATCGCCGCGATCAAGTGGCTGGACGCGCGCGGCATCGATTCGCTCGCTGAGCTTCGCACCGCAGCCCACGAGCGATTCTCCGACCTGGCCGTTCCGCCGTTCCGCATCCGCAACCAACAGCTGTCGCTCGATCACCCGTCGATGACGATGGGCCAGTTCGCCGACGCGTTGCGTCCTTTTCTCGAGGGTCACGATCCCAAGGTTTCGGGCTCGCACGTTTTCGCCCCGGTGGCCGACGCGCTGTCGAAGGCGGGACTGCCGGCCGGTGATCTGGATGCGGTGCTGTTTATCGGTGGCAGCGCGGCCAACCCGCTGGTCCGGCGCACCGTGATGAATCATCTGCCGGGCTCAGTCCGTGCGATCGTCCCGGCCGATCTGCGCAGCCACGTCTCGCGCGGGGCCGCGATTCACTGCCTGGGGTTTCATGCGTTCGGATTCGACCTGATCCGGCCAATTACGCCCGAGCCGATATTCGTCCTGGCGCGGGGAGGCCGCCTCGAGACCATCGTTCCGGCGTCGACCGAAGTGCCGTCTCCGAAGCCGTTTGAGACGGTGCTGGAGGTCGTTCGCTCTGGTCAGCTAGTCGTCGAACTGCCCATTTGCGTCAGCAACAAGAGCAAGCTGCTCGGGCTGCTCCGGCTGGAGTCTCCTGGGACGGGCGGGTTCGCGGTCGGAGACAAGGTCCGAATGACCGCGACCGTCACGCACGAGAAACTGCTGTCGATCGAAGCCGACGTTGCCGGCGCGCGGGTCGAAGCCGTGATCCTGAATCCGCTCTCCAATCAGGAATTGACGCCGGAGGAAACGCGGATGCTGGAAGCCAAGCAGCGCTTCAACGCGGCGCTGCTGGCTTCACGCGGTCGCCCGCCAAAGCGGGTCGTTCTCGAGTACGCGGAGGCGGCGCTCGCTGCGGAGGCCTGGGAAACCGCAGCCGACATGTTCCAGGCGGTGGAGCGGCTGGACTCGCAGGAGAACCATGCCACGAACATCAGCTTCGCTTTATCGCGCGCTAATCGCGATGACCGGGCTGCCGAGTGGGCCAAGCGTGCGCACGAGCGTCGTCCGAACGCGACGACGGCTTACAACTTGGCGTGCCATGAGATCGGTGAGAAGCGGGAACAGTGGTTGCGCAAGGCGCTCGCTTATGACCCCGAGATGGCGCATGCGCTGTTGATGCTGGGCAGGCTGCTGAAGGAACGGGGTGAGAGCGAAGGCCGGGAGCTGCTCGAACATTGCGTCCGAGCGCTGGAAAGGCAGGTCGACCAGCACGCCTTCACGCCTAGTGTAGCTCGCATCCTGAAGAGTGCTGCGGAGGCCATTGGCCGCAAAGAGACAGCCCGACGCGCTCAGGCTTGGCTCGATGGTCACCGCGACACCGCGATCTTCGACGAGGAGAATCTGGCCGCGGCGCCTGAACGCGCGATGCTGGCGGCGCAGGGCTAAAAATGGGTTGGTATAAGCCCTTCAATGAGCTCGACGCCAAGCAGATCAATGTGCGCGACGCGATCATGCGCGCCCTTGATCGCTCGCACTGGATCCGAGGGTTCGCCGGAACCGGCAAGACGCTGATCCTGACCCACGCCATCGAGCGCGTGGCCGCGCTTCATCCGAACGCCTCGTTGTGCTACGTCACTTACACGCACGCGTTGAAGGACATGGTGCTGAGCGGGCTGCATGGGCCGGTCGCCGAGCGCATCGTCGTGATGACCCACGCGAAATTCTTGTGGCGTCCTCAGCGGTACGACTACGTCTTCCTCGACGAGGTCCAGGACATTGCGCCGATGGCGTTGGCGCGGATCCGCAAACTGGCCGGCACCGTGGTCGTCGCTGGCGATCCCGAACAGAGCATCTACGAGAACGGCGCTTCCGAAGGCGAGATCACGCAAGCACTTGAGCCGCAGCAATGGCAGCTTCTGCAGATCTTCCGCCTGACCGACCTGCTGCGCCGGGTGGCGCACGCAATTCTGCCGTCGTCGAAGATCGTCGAAGGACAGATGGCCAACACCGACTCCAACGTCACGATCCGAATGGCTTCGTTTGCAAGCGGGCGAGACGAGGTCTGCTGGGTGTGGGATCAGGCGAGTTCGAGGGCGGTTCCCGGCAGTCCCGCGACGATCCTGTTCCCGACGCATGACGCGATTGCTGCCTTCATGCGCGCGCTTGCGGCTGAACTGGGTCGTGAGGGACCCGACAGCACGCCGCAGGACAAACGCTATGAACACTTCAACGCGTACTGGGCCGACATGGGACTCCAGTACTTCGGCAACGGCCACGGCTCGTTGCCCGAGACCGAGAGAAAGCCGATGGTGTGCCTGATGACCTTCCACAGTTCGAAGGGCCTGGACTTTGAGAACGTCTTCATTCCCAAGATGGACGAGGAGGCGGAGATCGTTTCCGAATTCGCGCGGGAAAAGGATCCGGAACTCGAACGGCGCCTGCTGTTCGTCGCTGTCACGCGGAGTCGCAAGAATCTGTTCATCACGTACCACGGCGCGCGCCCGCACCGTCTGCTGCAGAACCTGCCCGCTGAAGCGACAGTGTCAGTCCAGAAGACGAAAGCTCGTATAGGCGCCACGATGTCGCCCCGGCAAATAGAAGAAAGCGCCCCCGATAACGAACAGGACCTTCTTTTCTGATGACTCCGACAACGATGTGGATGGTGGTCGTTGGCTACTCCGAGTGGCTGAACTGGATGGCTTGGGGCGAACTGCGGCTTCACGCTTCCCGGATAGGGCGAGTGGACGGAACCGGGGACTGCACCGGCTTCGGGGAGCTGATGAACCAAGCTCCCGATCTGCGCGTCGAGGATGAGCAAGCCCTTGTCCTAGCGCAGCTTCGCCCCGGGTTCCGCGCATTCCTCTCGGACATTCCCGGCAGCCGGACGGCCGCGGCCGCGATTCTGTCGCTGGAGGCTGTAGAGTCGTTCTTCCCGGTCACCGAGCGGGCAGGGCGGCTGCTGGTCGCCGACGCGCATCGTGCGCGAGCACGCCTGGGCGCGGCACTCTTCGAAGACGCCTGGACCAATTGGTCTGCAGTTCGCCGCGCGGCCGATGCCGACAGGAGGGGCCGCGGGTTTGCAAAGGTGCTCGGGCTGGCTGAGCCCGACGTCGACGGAATACCGCTGTCGGTACGGTCTTGCCTGACCGGCGAAGCGTCCCCGCCGAACGCCGAGCTGCTGGGCGGCCTCGAAGGGCGCTGCGCCTACGCTTGGGCCGCGACCTTCGGCTTGCTCGAGCCGCTGGTCAGCCAGGACGCGAAGCAGGCACTTGCGAAGGAGCTGAAGCTCGGCGAGCTGGTTAAGGCGCGCAAGCAGGAGTTCTCGCTGCTCGAGCCGATTCTCCAAGACTCTGAGGGCCGGACGGCGGTCGAGGCACTGCAGACGGTCCTGCGGGAACGTCATGGCATCGACGTTTGCCTGTTTTCGTTCCTGGTCTTCTGGCACTACGAGCAGCAGCTGCGCAAGGAAAAGGACATCTCGCTGGCGTCACTGGTCGACGACCTGGCGATGCTCGCTGCCGAGCAGTCGCCGGCCGTCGCCGCGACGACGGCCTGGCTAATCGGCCGCTTGATGCACGACGCTGCGGTCACGACCCTGCTCTACGCCACCGAGCCTTCACGATGGCCGGCGGTGGAAGCTGCGCCGAGCATCGTCTCGCCGCGGGACGTCGGCGAGCGCGCAAGCAAGCTGAAACAGCTGATTCGCTCGTCGGATCGGAATGCCGGAGGTTCGGCTTGTTTGTCGGAGCCGGCGGCGGGGCAGCCGCCTATGGCGCCGGCACCGCAAGTTCTCGGGGAAGCTGACGCGATCGCTACGGTGCCGGATCCTAGTGAAGTGGTAGGCCCGAATGCGAGCGTTATCGAGTCATTGTCCGGTGTAGCCGCTAACGACGCAGCGTCAGTGGTACCGGATGGCGACCCGGCCGTCAGTGCCGCGGCGGCGAGTATGGAGGATCAGAAGCAGGGCGCGGGAGAGTCGATGGCAGCCACGTATAGCGAGGTGATGCTAGCCAACAGCACGAACGCGGTTCCTGAGGCTACCGAATCCAAACCAGCACTGGTGAGTCCCAGCGTGACAGACATCGGCGCGGCCACATCCGAGAGCGATGCGGTCGATCGGCCAAACTTGAGGTACGGCACATTGGCCGACGTTGCGACGTCGGGTCACGGTACGGCCGCGGACGACTCAGCCGCAAACAAGAGTAGGGTCGCCGCAACGACACCACGCGACGCCGGGCACGAGCCTGATAAGGCGGCGGCGGGCAGCGAGGGCAAGAAGAGGGCGCCAAGCAAGCAGCCGAGCACTACCGGTCCGTCGCCAACGGCAAGCACGACTGGCGAGCCAGCAGATCGTCCACAGGAAGGACAAGCATCGGGTACAGCGTCTGAAGCCTCGGAGGCACCCCAAATAACAAGCTCTGCGGAGTCGTCCGGCGTCGAGTTAGACGAGACGAAGGCGAAACCAGTAAAACAAAACAACAAGAAAAATAATAAACCTCAGGCGCTAAAAGGAAAAAAAGCCGTTGTTGCCGGAACCGAATCAGACAAGCAGAAAGGTTTGGTGTTCTCGGACTCGCAATGAAAGTATTCGCGGTGCCTTTTGTAACCTCCACTTGGTTAGAAGCATGAATGCTTGTGCTCGGTGAAACACTGATCTTAAAAAAGTGACGTTGTACTGATATCCAGTTTTGGAAGGTATCCGACTAGGGCTGAGGCTGCCCCGCCTGCTCCCCTGGCTCCATAATTCGCTTGCGAATCTGCAATAGCCTCGGAGGCGCACTCATCTACCATCACAGCAGGGCGAGTGAGGACACAAATGTCGAATAAAAGCCGCGGGCCGAAACCGGCGCCGTTGAGACTGCGTGGATTCGTAGGACTGACGCAAACTGAGGGCAATTGCACAGGATGCAATGGCAGAGCCTTGCTATGCGAGGCCGTCACAAACTGGGGCCTGCTGCACTTGTGCTACGGTTGCATAAAGCGGGCTCGTGAAGGAGCCAAAGGCCCACAGCCTCGTCGAACTTCGCTGCGCCTGCGAGGCAAGGACGACGCATTGAAGCACAAATTACCGGGGTCAGCGTTCAGCGGCAAACGTTGAGAAGCAAGGGAGCGCGCGTATGTTGAGAACGGTATTAACGGCCGCTGTGATGGCAGCTTCATGCCTGTCGTGGATTCCCGTAGAAGTACGCGGTGCAGGACGTGGAGGCGCTGTGCATGTGAACGGCTACACACCCGCAGCGACGGCACTTACGTCACGCCGCATTACAGATCGGCGCCAGACGGGAACTTCTCCAATAACTGGAGTACCTACGGCAACGTGAATCCATATGTAGGCGAGATGGGTCACAAGACCTCTCCGTCTGGACCCATTGGGGGTGGTTCTGGATTGTCGAGCGTGCTGTACTCAGCACCCATACAAATACCTAGTACCCCCCCGCGGGCTTGGAATGCCAATTCTTGAATCATCTCCAAGAACCGTGGTCACTGATCCGTTTCCTGCCCTCAGTGGTGCACCTGACAACCGCATACCGGCAACACAAGCCGTAAAACGTGCTAAGAACTGCACTTTTGATCCCACAGGGATGTCGGCATTCCAGATTGACCAGAAGGTTCGTGACATTGAGCGCGCAAGATATTGGTCAAATAATGGCTTCAACTTCAACTTCGACCATATGACTGCGTTCATGATGGATCAGAAAGTGCGGGACATCGAGCGCGCTCAATATTGGAAAACAAGAGGTTTTGACTTTAACCCTGACCACATGACTGCCTTCACGATGGACCAACAGGTGGCCAACATTCGTCGCGTTGTGGCTTACCGGTCTAGTGGCCGCTGATCGAAATCCATTCAAAGGTGCATATGGCGACCAAGTCCGAGATTGAAAGCATCAAGCGTAAACTGAGAAAGCAAGCCGAAGAAGAAGCTCAAATCACTCCTAACTGGGCAGAACTCGCAAGAAAGTCGAACAAGAGACTAAGGAAATCCCAAGCAGGGAGAAAAAATCAAGATGCGCTTAGCAAGCGATTGCCAGGCGCTGGATGGACGAAGAATTCATAGACGCTAGAAACATAATACCTTAATGCCAGAAGGCAGCCGCACATACTTCTCTAAAAACTAAATAACTTTTTCGAGTTGACGTAACGCCCGTTGAATAGAGTTTCAATTCGAGCCAAACGCTTTGGGGAAGACGTGGCAATTACATGATTCGGAGGTACTTTGAGTAGCAATGAAAAGAACGATACGCGCGCACTTGATGAAAATTTCAGGGTTCTCCTCCTCAACATAGTCACACAGGACAAAGGCCGCGACTGGGCCTATGCTGGGTGGCTCGTCGAACTGGGCTGTCTTTCTGGAACTGGGGGACTGCTGTCAGCGGTCAAGTGCGATCACTTGAAGGCCGAGGCGAAAGAAAACTGCTTTTTATCCATCATTGGTGCAGGCAAGCCGAAGCTTGTCTGGGAAGCAGTCGAACCCTCTACAACCCCTGATAATCCAACATTCCCTTTATCGCCGTTCTGGTGGAATTTGTGGCATGGGTGCCGAGAGGCTATACAAACCCTTTCTCCACAAGCCGGCTGCCACTCGTTGTTATTTCATGACGCTCACCAGATCCTTCAACAACACGGCACCAGCTTTCGACAACCAGTTTGGCATCCGCACCAAAAGATTCCAGGTGATAACCAAACCCGCCATACATTCCAGGCACTCGAAACCACATCTGAGGCTGTTCCAACTCCAGCAGGATCTCCAGCTCTGGAAGCCGCAGTTCATGACTTGGGATAAGAGCATCGATGCGATTCCGGATCACCTCATGGAAATGGGATTGAATCTTCAACAGGATTCCCATCGGCACCCGATGTTTGAGCACCGGCTCCAAGGCATGCTGCAGGTGCCGATGTCCCATTCTTTCCGCAACATCAGCGGCACGTTCTCCCCGTGCATTCTGAAGTGTCCGCCATGCACCCATTTGAATGAGGCGAAACACCGTCTCAACCGAAGCCCCGGCGTGCGCGGCTTGGTGCAAGGGCGTATAAAGAGATTTGCCGCCGGGCCGACAGGCATTCACAAGATCAGCCGACTGCGACAGTATGGAAAACACTGCGGGCCAGTCGTAGGCTTTGGCGTGATCTGCCAGCTTTGTGCGAACGCGCAGGCACTCTTCGCTCAAAAGCTCTGGCCGCATGATGCCATCCCAATTATTTTCCATCAATCAACTCCTTTTATTTAGTCGGACCTGCGAAATTCGTTTTGGCGCAGTACGAGAGTAGTCGAGCACCGAGGTAAATAGCGCTCACGGTTTTGAGCAGGTCGGTTCCACAGACACGGGCGACCCGCCGCCGGCGGTGCGCCC
>JAEYPG010000467.1 GCA_023410975.1 Pseudomonadota bacterium | reverse complement strand
GCCGCCACGCGGGCTGCGCGCCTCGCGCGGCGGCGCGGCGCGGTTCATGGCCGGACGGGAATGCCGTCGCGCGCCAGTAGCGCCTTGGCCTGCGCTACCGTGAACTCGCCGTAGTGGAAGATGCTCGCCGCCAGTACCGCGTCGGCACCGCCGAGGCGGATGCCTTCCGACAGGTGCTCCAGCGCGCCCACGCCGCCGGAGGCGATCACAGGCACCGGCACCGCGTCGCTCACGGCGCGGGTGAGCTCCAGGTCGAAGCCGATCTTGGTGCCGTCGCGGTCCATGCTGGTGAGCAGGATCTCGCCGGCGCCGTGCTCGGCCATCTGCTTGGCCCACGCGACCGCATCGAGGCCGACGTTCTTGCGCCCGCCGTGCGTGTACACGTCCCAGCCGGGGCCGCGCGCGGCGAGGTCGTCGCCCTGGCGCCGCTTGGCGTCGATGGCCACCACGATGCACTGCGCGCCGTACTTCTCGGAGGCGTCGCGGATCACCTGCGGGTTGGCCACGGCGGCGGAGTTGAAGCTGACCTTGTCCGCGCCCGCGTTGAGCAGCCGGCGCACGTCTTCCACGGTGCGCACGCCGCCGCCCACGGTCAGCGGGATGAACACCTGCGAGGCCACGGCCTCGATGATGTGCAGGATCACGTCGCGGCCATCGCTGGTGGCGGTGATGTCCAGGAAGGTCAGCTCGTCGGCGCCCTGGTCGTTGTAGCGCGCAGCGATCTCCACCGGGTCGCCCGCGTCGCGCAGCTCAACGAAATTGACGCCTTTGACGACGCGCCCACCCGTGACGTCCAGGCAGGGAATGATGCGTTTGGCGAGCATGTTCAGCGGGAGGCAACGCCTTCGAGCAGCTCGTCGGCACGAGCTTGCGCGGCGGCGAAGTCCAGCGAGCCGGTGTAGATGGAGCGGCCGCAGATCACGCCTTCCACGCCCTCGCTGTACACCTCGCACAGCTTCTCGATGTCGGCCATGTTGGACAGGCCGCCCGAGGCGATGACGGGAATGGACAGCGCCTGCGCCAGCTTCACCGTGGCGTCGATGTTGATGCCCGTGAGCATGCCGTCGCGGCCGATGTCGGTGTAGATCACGCCTTCGACGCCGTAGTCCTCGAACTTGCGCGCCAGGTCCACGACCTCGTGGCCGGTGAGCTTGCTCCAGCCGTCGGTGGCGACCTTGCCGTCCTTGGCGTCCAGGCCCACCAGGATGTGGCCACCGAAGGCGCTGCAGGCATCCTTCAGGAAGCCCGGGCTCTTCACCGCGGCGGTGCCGATGATGACGTAGCTCAAGCCGTCGTCGAGATAGCGTTCGATGGTGTCGAGGTCCCGGATGCCGCCGCCAAGCTGCACCGGAATCTCGTCGCCCACTTCGGCGAGGATCGACTTGATCGCCGCCTCGTTGACCGGCTTGCCGGCGAAGGCGCCGTTGAGGTCCACCAGGTGCAGCCGGCGTGCGCCGGCATCAAGCCAGCGCCGCGCCATGGCGGCCGGGTCCTCTCCGAAAGTGGTGGATGCGTTCATGTCGCCTTGTTGCAGACGCACGCATTTGCCGTCCTTGAGGTCGATGGCCGGAATGAGAAGCATGGCTCGGCGGAGCAATTAAGGGGTTGAGGGAAGAAAACCGATGGCTCGGTACTTCGGGGCTTCAGGGCTTCCAGTGCAGGAAGTTGCGGTAAAGCGCCAGGCCGTGCGCCGCGCTTTTTTCCGGGTGGAACTGGGAGGCAAAAATGTTATCCCTCGCCACCACACAGGTAAAGCTGCCGCCGTAGTCGCTTTCCCCGGCGCTGTGCGCGAGGTTTTCGGGTACGGCGAAATAGCTGTGCACGAAATAGAAAAATGCGTCGTCCGGCACGCCCTGCCAGATGGGATGCGACTGCGTCTGCCGCACTTGGTTCCATCCCATGTGCGGAACCTTGTAGCGGCTGCCGTCGGGCTGCAACCGGCCTTCGAGCTGGAAGCGGCGCACGCGGCCCGGGATCAGCCCCAGGCCCGGCGTGTCCTGCTCCTCGCTGTGGTCCAGCAGCATCTGCATGCCGACGCACACGCCCATGAGCGGCTTGTTGGCGGCCGCTTCGAGCACGGCTTCGCGCAGGCCCGACTCATCGAGCTCGCGCATGCAGTCGCGCATGGCGCCCTGCCCCGGCAGCACGATGCGCTCGGCCGCGCGCACCTCTTCAGGGCGCGAAGTGATGACGACATCCAGGCCCGAGCCCTGGGCCACGTGCAGCACGGCCTGCGACACCGAGCGCAGGTTGCCCATGCCGTAATCAACGACCGCGACGGTGCGGTTGCTCATCTCAGAGACACCCCTTGGTGGAAGGAATCACGTCGGCCGCGCGTTCATCGACCGTCCAAGCCATGCGCAGCGCGCGCCCAAAGGCCTTGAAGATCGTCTCGCACTGGTGGTGCGCGTTGACGCCCTTGAGGTTGTCGATGTGCAGGCTCACCAGGGCGTAGTTCACGAAACCCTGGAAGAACTCGAACACCAGCTGCGTGTCCAGCGCGCCAAGCATGGCGCGCGTGAAGTTGACGTCCATGTGCAGGCCGGGACGGCCCGAGAAGTCCACCACCACGCGCGACAGCGCCTCGTCCAGCGGTACGTAGCTGTGGCCGTAGCGCACCAGGCCCTTCTTGTCGCCCACGGCCTTGGCCACGGCCATGCCCAGCGTGATGCCCACGTCCTCCACCGTGTGGTGGCCGTCGATGTGCAGGTCGCCCGTGCACTCCACCTCAAGATCGACCAGCCCGTGGCGGGCGATCTGGTCCAGCATGTGGTCGAAGAAGCCGATGCCGGTGGCCAGCTTGGCCTGCCCGGACCCATCGAGGTTGATGCGCACGCGGACTTGCGTTTCCTTGGTATCGCGCCGCACTTCGGCGATACGGGGTTCCCGGGACAACATTACAGGCTCGCTTTCAAGGCGTCGATCATCAGGCGGTTCTCATCCGGCGTGCCCACGGTCAGCCGCAGGCAGCTGTCCAGCAGCGGGTGCAGCGCCGACACGTTCTTCACCAGCACGCCGCGCGATTTCATGCCCTCGAAGGCTCTTTTCGCATCGGGCACGCGCACCAGGATCATGTTGGCTTCGCTCGGATACGGCTTGACGCCGGGCAGGTCGCGCAGTTCGTCCAGCAGCTTCGCGCGCTCCTCGCGCAGCACCGCCGCCTGGCGCGCGAACTCGCCGGCATGCTCCAGCGCGAACAGCGTGGCCTCGGCGTTGAGCGCGCTGATGTTGTAGGGCGGGCGCACCTTGTCGATCTCGTGCACCAGCGCCGCCGCGCCGGCCATGTAGCCCAGGCGCACGCCGGCCAGGCCGAACTTCGACAGCGTGCGCATCACCAGCACGTGCTCGTGCTGCGCCATGCGCTGCATCCACGAGCGCGAGGAGAAGGGCTGATAGGCCTCGTCGAACACCACGAAGCCGCAGCCCAGCGCGCCCACCTTGTCCACGATGCGCTGCACGATGGCTTCGTCGAACAGGTTGGCGGTCGGGTTGTTCGGGTAGGCGATGTAGGTGATGGCCGGGCGGTGCTCCTCGATGGCGGCCAGCATCGCGGCCTCGTCCAGCTCGAAGTCAGGCGTCAGCGGCACGCTCACGAACTGCAGGCCCTGCAGCTTCGCGGACATCTCGTACATCACGAAGCCCGGCAGCGGCGCCAGGATCTTCGCGCCCGGCCGGTCGCAGGCCAGCGCCAGCAGCGAGATCAGCTCGTCCGACCCGTTGCCCAGCATCAGCGCGCAGCCCTCGGGCAGCTCGACGTACCTGGACAGCGCCGCGATCACGTCGCCGACGCAGCTGGTCGGATAGCGGTTGATCGCCACCTGGCCCAGCCGCTCGCCCAGCGCCGCCTGCAGCGCAGGCGGCAGGCTGAACGGGTTCTCCATCGCGTCGAGCTTGACCAGCCCGCGGCTGTCCTGGATGGCGTAGGCGTGCATGGACTGCACGTCCTGGCGGATCACGCGCTGCATGCGCTCCTGGAGGGAAGTCGTCAGCGCGGTCATCACGCGTCCTTTTTCAGTCGGAATTCCGCCGCCTGGGCGTGGGCCTGCAGGCCCTCGCCATAGGCCAGCTCGGCGGCGATGCGGCCCAGTTGCTGCGCGCCCTGCTCGCTCACCTCGATCAGGCTGCTGCGCTTCTGGAAGTCATAGGTGCCCAGCGGCGAGCTGAAGCGCGCCGTGCCGGAGGTGGGCAGCACGTGGTTGGGGCCGGCGCAGTAGTCGCCCAGGCTCTCGCTCGTGTAGGCGCCCAGGAAGATCGCGCCCGCGTGGCGCAGCAGCGGCTCCCAGCGCTGCGGCTCGCTGGAGCTGACCTCCAGGTGCTCCGGCGCGATGCGGTTGCTGATCTCGCAAGCCTCCTCCATGGAGCGCGTGTGGATCAGCGCGCCGCGCCCTTCCAGCGAGGCGCGGATCACGTCGGCGCGCGGCATGCCCGGCAGCAGGCGCTCGATGGCCTCGCGCACCTGCGCGATGTAGCCGGCATCCGGGCACAGCAGGATGCTCTGCGCCAGCTCGTCGTGCTCGGCCTGGCTGAACAGATCCATCGCGACCCAGTCCGCCGGCGTGCTGCCGTCGGCCAGCACCAGGATCTCGCTGGGCCCCGCGATCATGTCGATGCCCACCTGGCCGAAGACGCGGCGCTTGGCGCTGGCGACGTAGGCGTTGCCCGGGCCGGTGATCTTGTCCACGCGCGGGATGGTGGCCGTGCCGTAGGCCAGCGCCGCCACCGCCTGCGCGCCGCCGACGGTGAAGGCGCGGTGCACGCCCGCCACGTAAGCCGCGGCCAGCACCAGCGGGTTCTTCTCGCCCTTGGGCGTGGGCACCACCATGACGATCTCCGGCACGCCCG
The DNA here is from genome assembly GCA_023410975.1 of Pseudomonadota bacterium. GTDB lineage: Bacteria > Pseudomonadota > Gammaproteobacteria > Burkholderiales > Burkholderiaceae_C > Azohydromonas. The sequence continues at coordinate 26,222 of JAEYPG010000467.1, read as the reverse complement.
CGACGTGCGCCGGGATGGCGTTCATCAGCACGCTGGAGGGGTACGCGGCCTTGCCGCCGGGCACGTAGATGCCCACGCGGTCCAGCGGCGTGACCTTCTGGCCCAGCAGCGTGCCGTCCTCGTCGCGGTAGCTCCAGCTCTTGCCGCTGGCTTCAAGCTGGCGCTCGTGGTAGCTGCGCACCCGCTGGGCCGCGAATTCCAGGGCCTCGCGTTGCGCCGGGGTGATGGCGTCGAAGGCGGCTTTCAGCTCCTCGCGGCCCAGCTCCAGCGCCGAGACGCTGTCGGCCTGCACGCCGTCGAAGCGGGCGGTGAACTCCAGCACCGCCGCGTCGCCGCGCTCGCGCACGGCCTCGATGATCTCCGCCACGCGATGCTCGATCGCGGCATCGGTCTCGGCCGACCAGTGCAGCACGCGCTGGAAGGCTGATTCGAAATCCGCGTCGGCGGTGCTGAGGTGGCGCAGCTGGAGGCTCATGGAAGGTACGGGAGTGATGGGGCCAAGGGCCGTGGGAAGGAAGCGGAAGGAAGGGTTAGGCGGAGCAGGCGGAAGAGTCGGGAATGGCGCCGGCGAAGGCGTCGATGAGCGGCTTGAGCGCGGCGCGCTTGAGTTTCAGCGCGGCCTGGTTCACGACCAGGCGCGAGGAGATCGGCATGATCTGCTCGACCTCCACCAGGTTGTTGGCGCGCAGCGTGGAGCCGGTGGACACCAGGTCCACGATGGCGTCGGCCAGGCCGGTGAGCGGCGCCAGCTCCATGGAGCCGTAGAGCTTGATCAGGTCCACGTGCACGCCCTTGTCGGCGAAGTGCTGCCGCGCGATGTGGGTGTACTTGGTGGCCACGCGGATGCGCGAGCCCTGCCGCACGGCGGCCGCGTAGTCGAAGTCCGCGCGCACGGCCACGCTCATGCGGCAGCAGGCAATGCGCAGGTCCAGCGGCTGGTACAGCCCGTTGGCGGTCTCGCCGCCGGCATGCTCCAGCAGCACGTCCAGGCCCGCGACGCCCAGGTCCGCGCCGCCGTACTGCACGTAGGTCGGCACGTCGGTAGCGCGCACCAGCACCACGCGCACTTCCGGGCGGTTGGTGGGCAGGATCAGTTTGCGCGACTTCTCGGGGTCCTCGCCCACCTCGATGCCCGCGGCACGCAGCAGCGGCAGGGTCTCTTCGAAGATGCGGCCCTTGGACAGCGCCAGGGTGATGGTTTCGTTCATGGGACGGCTCAGGCCTTCACGCGCTCGATGTCGGCGCCGACGGCGCGCAGCTTTTCTTCCATGCGGTCGTAGCCGCGGTCCAGGTGGTAGATGCGGTCCACCCGCGTTTCGCCCTGCGCCACCAGCCCGGCGATGACGAGGCTGGCCGAGGCGCGCAGGTCGGTGGCCATGACGGTGGCGCCGGAGAGCCCGCCCACGCCCTGGATCAGCGCCGTGTGGCCCTCGACCTCGATGTTGGCGCCCAGCCGCATCAGCTCGTTCACGTGCATGAAGCGGTTCTCGAAGATGGTTTCCGTCACCTTCGAGGCGCCCTCGGCGATGCAGTTGAGCGCCATGAACTGGGCCTGCATGTCGGTCGGGAACGCCGGGTACTCGCTGGTGCGGAAGCTCACCGCCTTGAGCCGGCCGTCGCCGCGCACGCGGATCCAGTCGGCACCGGTTTCGAGCTGAACGCCCGCTTCGCGCAGCTTGTCCAGCACGGCGTCGAGGTGGTCGGGCCGCGTGTTCTTCAGCAGCACGTCGCCGCCGGTGGCGGCCACGGCGCAGATGAAGGTGCCGGTCTCGATGCGGTCGGCGACGATGCGGTGCGGCTCGCGCGGCGCGTGCAGCCGCTCCACGCCCTGGATGCGGATGCGGCTGGTGCCGTGGCCCTCGATGCGCGCGCCCATGGCGACCAGCATCTCGGCCAGGTCCACCACCTCGGGCTCCTGCGCCGCGTTCTCCAGCACCGTCTCGCCTTCGGCCAGCGTCGCGGCCATGAGCAGGTTCTCGGTGCCGGTGACGGTGATCATGTCGGTGGTGATGCGCGCGCCCTGCAGGCGCTGCGCGGTGGCGACGATGTTCCCGTGCTCCACCGCGATCTGCGCCCCCATGGCCTGCAGTCCCTTGATGTGCTGGTCCACCGGGCGCGAGCCGATGGCGCAGCCGCCGGGCAGCGACACCGTGGCCTGGCCCAGGCGCGCCAGCAGCGGCCCCAGCACCAGGATGGAGGCGCGCATGGTCTTGACCAGCTCGTAGGGCGCCACGGGCTGGACGCCGGCGCTGGCGTCGATGAGCACCGCATCGTCGCCGGGCTCGCCGCGCTGGGCGCACCAGTCGGCCTGCACGCCCATGTTGCGCAGCAGCGCCAGCGTGGTGCCCACGTCGCGCAGGCGCGGCACGTTGGCCAGGCGCACGGGCTCGGCAGTCAGCAGCGCCGCGCACAGTTCGGGCAGCGCCGCGTTCTTGGCACCGGAGATGGCGATCTCGCCCTTCAGGGAGCGGCCGCCGCGGATCAATAGTTGGTCCATGCTGGGTTGGGCGGCTTCGGCGGCGAAGGGGCCTGCGCTCGCCGCGCACACCCACCGCGGCGACCAGGCCGCGTAAGGCGTCAGTGGTGGTGGTCGGCGGAAGGCTGCTGCGCCGCCCACTCGGCGGGCGTGAGGGTCTTCATCGACAGCGCGTGGATCTGTTCGCGCATGCGATCACCCAGGGTGGCGTAGACGCGCTGATGGCGTGCCACGCGCAGCTTGCCTTCGAACTCAATGGACACGATGGTGGCGAAGAAATGGCGACCATCGCCCTCCACCTCCAGGTGCGTGCAGTCGAGGCCGGCGGCGATGTAGTCGCGGACTTCTGAAGGGGTCGGATCGGCCATGGTGGTGCGATTCTACCGGTGCGCGCCCCACACCCCCGGCTCGCTGGGCCTTCCGCGCGGCCCGAACCCGTAACCAAGTCCTTGCGCAGGCCGCGCCCACTCCCCCGAAAAAGCTCAGTGCCGCAGCTTGTACCCGCTGCGCAGCAGCTGCAGCGCGATGGCGGCGACGACCAGGAAGCTCGTGCCCACCACCGCCAGGCTGGTCCAGGGCGAGACGTCGCCCACGCCGAAGAAGCCGTGGCGGAAGCCGTCGATCATGTAGAAGAAGGGGTTCAGGTGGCTCACGCCCTGCCAGAAGCCCGGCAGCGAGTGCACCGAGTAGAAGACGCCGGAGAGGAACGTCATCGGCATGATGATGAAGTTCTGGAACGCGGCCATCTGGTCGAACTTCTCGGCCCACAGCCCGGCGATCAGCCCCAGCGCCCCGAGCATGCCGGCACCCAGCACCGCGAACACCACGATCCACACCGGCGCCTCCAGCCGCGGCGGCGCGAAGGCGGCCGTGACCAGGAACACCCCCAGCCCCACGATCAGCCCGCGCACCATGGCCGCGCCCACGTAGGCGGCGAACCAGGCCCAGGGCGACAGCGGCGTCACCAGCAGGAACACCAGGTTGCCGGTGATCTTGCTCTGGATCAGCGAGCTGGAGCTGTTGGCGAAGGCGTTCTGCAGCACGCTCATCATCACCAGCCCCGGGATCAGGAAGCTCGTGTAGGCCACGCCCGGATAGACCTGCACGTGCTCCTCCAGCACGTGGCCGAAGATCAGCAGGTACAGCACGGCCGTGAGCACCGGCGCCGCCACGGTCTGGAAACTGACCTTGTAGAAGCGCAGCACTTCCTTCTTGAACAGCGTTCCCGCGCCTTCGAAATTCATGCCGCCACTCCCTGTGCGCCCTGCACGGACGGCTGTTCGGTGCCCTGCATGATCTCGATGAACACGTCCTCGAGGTCGGCACGGCCGATCTCCAGCTCCTCCACCCGCACCTGCGCCTGGCGCAGCGCCGCCAGCAGCGTCTCCACCTCCGCCGCGTCATGCGCCTTGAGCTGCACGATGCGCCCGGTCACGCGCGCCTGGGGCGCGAGCTGGGGCGGCAGCGCGTCGTCGGTCTTGAAGCGCAGCATGGTGCTGGCGGTGCCGGCGAGCAGGTTGGCGGTGCGGTCCAGCGCCACGATGCGCCCGCGCTTGAGCATGGCGATGCGGTGGCACAGGGCCTCGGCCTCTTCGAGGTAGTGGGTGGTCAGCAGCACGGTGTGGCCCTGGCGGTTGAGCTTGGCGATGAACTGCCACAGCGTCTGGCGCAGCTCCACGTCCACGCCGGCGGTGGGCTCGTCCAGCACGATCACGGGCGGGCGGTGCACCAGCGCCTGCGCCACCAGCACGCGGCGCTTCATGCCGCCGGAGAGCTGGCGCATGTTGGCGCCGGCCTTGTCCTCCAGCCCGAGTTCGTAGAGCACTTCGTCGATCCAGTCGTCGTTGTTCCTGACGCCGAAGTAGCCGCTCTGGATGCGCAGCGTCTCGCGCACGCTGAAGAAGGGATCGAAGACGAGCTCCTGCGGCACGATGCCCAGCTGCTTGCGCGCCTGGGCGTAGTCGAGCACCACGTCGTGGCCCATGACCGTGACGCGCCCGGCGCTGGCGCGGTTGAGCCCGGCCAGGATGCTGATGAGCGTGGTCTTGCCCGCCCCGTTGGGGCCGAGCAGCCCGAAGAACTCGCCGCGGCCGATGTCGAAGCTGACATCGTCGAGGGCCTTGAAGGTCCCGCGGAAGGTGTTGTAGGTCTTGCTGACTTCCTGGAAGCTGACGGCTGGCATAGGGGCGGGATTGTAGGGAGGCAGCCCCGGGAACCGGGGTTGCAGGGCGACTGGGCAACGGCCCGAGTCAGCAGGCCGCGCACCTGCGCGTGCGCGACATGCCCGGCCTCCTACGCCGCCCCCTCCAGCGCCCTCCTCCGCTCCGCCTTCGGCAGCTTCGCCAGCCCCTTCACCTCGGCGTGGAAGCGGGCCCAGTCGCCGCCCTGGCGCTCGAAGAGGCGGATGAAGTCCGGCACCAGGTCGCCGTAGGCGCCCTGCACCGCCAGCGCGGCGTTGTTGGCGCGGCGCACCCAGCCGTCGTAGGCGCCGTCGCCGCCCCACGACACCTGCTTCACCCGCTCGTACTCGGCGCGGAACTCGGCCATCAGCGCCGCCTTGCGCTCGCGCTTGGCCTCGTCCGTCGCATCACCGCGGTAGAGCGCGTCCAGCCGGGCGCGCAGGCCGCGCGTCAGGGCGCGGAACTGCTCGCGCCGCGCCTCGATGTGCTCGTGTTCCTCGCGCAGCTTCGGGTTGCCGCGATGCTCGATCCACCGCTCCAGCCCCAGGCGCTCGACGGCGGTGGCGTAGGACTCGTTGAAGGGCGTGTCGTCGTCCGCATACGCCTCCTGGTGTGCCAGCTCGTGGAACAGCAGCCGCGCCAGCTCCGTCTCCGGGCCCAGCGCGAAGGTGTTGAGCAGCGGGTCGCCGCCAAGCCAGTTGCTCCAGCCCAGCGTCGAGTAGGCCGGCACGCCGTACACGGACACCTCCCAGCCGGCCGTCTTCAGCTCCTCGCCCAGCGCGCGCGCCTGCTCGCGGTCGAAATAGCCGCGGTAGCCCACGCAGCCCAGCACCGGGAAGCACCAGGTCTTCAGCTGCAGCGACAGCTCCGGCGCCGCCACCACGTTCCACACCGCGGCGTCGCGCCGCAGGTCGGCATAGCGGCGGTAGCTGGCGTTGTCGGGCAGCTTCAGCTCGGTGACGGCGAACTCGCGCATCTCCTGGCTCAGGCGCAGGCGCTCGCGCAGTGGCTCGGACGTGGCCTCGTCCCGCACCCACTCCTTCACCGGGCGCGCGCTGGTCAGCAGGTTGAGGTGGCCGCGCAGGGAGTCCGCGTAGTAGCCGACGGTGCCGCAGCCGCCCAGGACGGGCAGGACTGCGGCCAGCAGCGCCAGGCGAAGCGCGCGCCTCACGCCGGCCGCACCTCCACCAGACAGTCGTAGAACGAGGGCCCGCCGCCCATGTCCGTCAGGCGCTGGTGCGTCAGCTCGTTGACGTTGCGCCCATCCAGCCCCAGCTTGCGCCACCAGACGCCCAGGCCGTTGACCACGCCCGGCCGCGCCCGGGTGCTCACGCGCGCGCGCAAGGTGACCTCGCCACGGTCGTTGAACACGCGCACCAGCGCGCCGTCCACCACGCCGCGCGCCATGGCGTCGTCCGGCGCGATCTCCAGCACCGGCTCGCCCTCGATGTCGCGCAGGCTTTTCACGTTGACGAAGGTGGAGTTCAGGAAGTGCCGCGCCGGCGGGGAAATCATGGCCAGCGGGTAGCGGCGGGACAGTTCCGGCGCGGCCTCGGCGCTCTCGTAGTTCGGCACGAAGTCCGGCACGCCCAGGCCCGGGGCATCGACCCTGACCTTGCCGTCCGGCGTCGGGAAACCGCCCTCGGCGAAGGGCGCGTCCGGAATCGGCAGCGTCACCCAGCCGCGCCCGCGCAACTCTTCGAAATCCACGCCCTTGAGCGCGGCGCGCGCCAGCGCCTCGTCGTCGTCCTGGAAGCACGGGTCGGTGAAGCCCATGCGCGCCGCCAGCTCCCGGAAGATCTGCGTGTTGGATTTCGCTTCGCCCAGCGGGGCGATCGCCGGCTCGTTGATCAGCACGTCGGTGTGGCCGTAGGACGTGTGCACGTCCAGGTGCTCCAGCTGCGTGGTGGCGGGCAGCACGATGTCGGCGTGGTCGGCGGTGTCGGTCATGAACTGCTCCAGCACGACCGTGAACAGGTCCTCGCGCTGGAAGCCCGCCGCCACTTGCGCCGACTGCGGCGCCACCGCCAGCGGGTTGCTGTTGTAGACCACCACCGCCTCGATGCGCGGGCCGAAGCCCGCCGAGGGCTCGCGCAGCAGGTCCTGCCCGATGGTGCTCATGTTGATGGTGCGCGGGCGCCGGCCTGCCAGCAGGTCCGGGCGCTGCAGCGCCGCGTCGTTGCGCACCCGGCCGGCCCAGCCCGAGGCCGACAGCAGCAGCCCGCCGGCACGGTGGCGCCAGGCACCGGTGAGACAAGGCAGCAGCGCGATCAGCCGCACTGCGTTGCCGCCGCCGCGCACGCGCTGCATGCCGTAGTTCAGGCGGATGGCGGCGGGCTGGAGGGTCGCGTAGTCCTGCGCCAGCTCGCGGATCAGCGCCGCGTCCACGCCGCAGGCCTCGGCGGCGCGCTCCGGCGTCCACTCCAGCGCGCGCGCCTTGAGCTTCTCAAAGCCGCTGACGTGGCGCGCGATGTAGTCGTGGTCCAGCGCGTCCAGGCGGATGAGCTCGCTGATCAGCGCCAGCGCCAGCGCGCCGTCGGTGCCCGGGCGCAGCGCGAGGTGGCGGTGGCACTTGTCGGCGCTGTCGGTGCGGCGCGGGTCGATGCACCAGAGCTTGGCGCCGGCGCGCTTGGCCTGCTGGGCGCGGGTCCAGAAATGCACGCTGGAGGTGATGGGGTTGCTGCCCCAGATCACGACCAACTTGCTCTCGGCGAAGAACTGCACCTGCATGCCGACCTTGCCGCCGTAGGTGGCGGCCAGCGCCGCGCCGCCGGCGGAGGCGCAGATGGTGCGGTCCAGCAGCGAGGCGCCGATCCGGTGGAAGAAGCGCGCCGCCATCGACTCGCCCTGCAGCAACCCCATGGTGCCGGCGTAGCTGTAGGGAAGGATCGCCTCGGGGTCGCGCGCGGCGACGGCCTTCAGCTTGGCGGCGACGGTGTCCAGCGCCTCGTCCCAGGAGATGCGCTGGAACTGCCCGCTGCCCTTGGGCCCGACGCGCTTCATCGGGTACAGCAGCCGCTCGGGGTGGTAGGTGCGCTCGGTGTAGCGGCTGACCTTGGTGCACAGCGCGCCGAGGGTGCGCTCGTGCTCGGGATCGGCCTGCACGCGCACGGCCACGCCGTTCTGCACGCTCACGCGCAGCGCGCAGGTGTCGGGGCAGTCGTGCGGGCAGGCACCGTGGACCTGCGTCACGGGCGCGGCCGGGTCGGCGGCGGGGGAAGGAAACGGGGAAGCGGGGGCCTGGACGTCCATCGTCCAACTATTGCACAGCCCCTTCAGGGTCACCCGAAGAGGGGATGGCGGAGGCTAAGATTCCCGGCAGCCGCCTGAGCAGGAGCCTCTTGAGATGCAGTTGATCGATTCCATCCTGGCCGAGGCCGCGGCCATTGCCGAGCTGCGCCGGGACATCCACGCCCATCCCGAACTGTGTTTCGAGGAAGTGCGCACCGCCGACCTCGTGGCCCGCAAGCTGGAGGGCTGGGGCATCGAGGTGCACCGCGGCCTGGGCCGCACCGGGCTGGTGGGCGTGATCCGCAACGGCACTTCCCAGCGCGCCGTGGGCCTGCGCGCCGACATGGACGCGCTACCGGTGACCGAGCACAACCACTTCCCGCACGCCAGCCGCCACCCCGGGAAGATGCACGCCTGCGGCCACGACGGCCACACCGCCATGCTGCTGGCCGCGGCGCAGCACCTGGCGCGCACGCGCAACTTCGACGGCACGGTCTATCTGGTGTTCCAGCCGGCCGAGGAAGGCGGCGGCGGGGCGCGGGAGATGATGCGCGACGGCCTGTTCGAGCGTTTCCCGATGGAAGCCATCTTCGGCGCCCACAACTGGCCGGGGCTGCCGGCGGGGCAGATCGCGGTGAAGAGCGGCCCCTGCTTCGCTTCCAGCAACGAGTTCAAGATCGTGCTGCGCGGCAAGGGCTGCCACGGCGCGATGCCGCACATGGGCACGGACCCGGTGCCCGCGGCGTGCCAGATGGTGCAGGCCTTCCAGACCATCCTCACGCGCAACAAGCACCCGCTGGACACCGGCGTGATCTCGGTGACCATGATCCACACCGGCGAGGCCACCAACGTCATCCCCGAGAGCTGCGAGATGCAGGGCACGGTGCGCACCTTCACCACGGAGGTTCTGGACCTGATCGAGCGCCGCATGCGCCAGATCGCCCGCTCCACCGCCGAGGCCTTCGAGCTGGAGTGCGATTTCGAGTTCGACCGCAATTACCCGCCCACCGTGAACCACGAGGCCGAGAGCGCCTTCATCCGCCAGGTGGGCGCGGAGGTGCTGGGCGCGCAGAACGTGCAGGAATTCGTCGCCACCATGGGCGCCGAGGACTTCAGCTATTTCCTGCAGGAGAAGCCGGGCTGCTATTTCGTGATCGGCAACGGCGGCGGCGAGCACCGCGACGGCGGCCACGGCCTGGGGCCCTGCACGCTGCACAACCCCAGCTACGACTTCAACGACCAGCTCATTCCCATCGGCGCCTCGCTGTGGGTGCGGGTGGCGGAACGCTGGCTGCAGACGCGGCGCTGAGCTGAGACGGCGCCCTTCCCTTCCTTCCCCCAGGAGGCCTCCATGGACGATGCGGAAACCTTCTTCTCCCGCAGTTACCAGGAGGCCCGAGGGAAGTTCCTGGCGGCGGCCGAGGCAGCCGATCTGGACGTTCATTCCGAGGTGCACCCGCTGCTGGGCCGCGACGGCGAGACGCTGGCGCTGGACGTGGTGCGCAGCGGGCCGCGCGACGCCGCGAAGCTGCTGATCGTCAGCAGCGGCTGCCACGGCATCGAGGGCTACGCCGGCTCGGGCGTGCAGATCGCGCTGCTGCGCGACGCCGATTTCCTGGCCGAGGCGCGCCGCGCGGGCGTCGCGGTGCTGTTCCTGCACGCGCTGAACCCGTGGGGCATGTCGTGGTGGCGCCGTGTCACGCACGAGAACATCGACCTCAACCGCAATTTCATCGACTTCCAGCACCACCAGCCGCTGCCGCAGAACCCGGGCTACGACGCGCTGCACGCGCTGCTGGTGCCGGCCAGCGCCACCTGGCCGCCGCCGCCGGAGAACGAGGCGAAGCTGCAGGCCGAGATGGCGCGCCAGGGCGTGGCGGCGCTGCAGCAGGCGATCAGCGGCGGGCAGTACTCGGAGCCCGAAGGCCTGTTTTTCGGCGGCCACGCGCCGAGCTGGAGCCAGCAGGCGCTGCGGCACGTGCTGCGCGACCACGCGACGCAGTGCGCGAAGCTCGGCTGGATCGACCTGCACAGCGGGCTGGGGCCTACGGGCGTGGCCGAGGCGATATTGGCCGGGGACGGGCGCGACGAGGCCTTGTTGCAGCGCGCGAAATCCTGGTGGCCGGGGTTGAAATCCACGCACGACCACAGCTCCCTCTCCGCCGAAACCTCCGGCGCGATGTCGTGCGTGGTGGCGCAGGAATGCCCTCAAGCCGAATACACGGGGATCGTTCTCGAATTTGGAACCGTGCCTTTGCTGCACGTGCTGCAGGCCTTGAGGGCGGATCAGTGGCTGGAGAATCATCCGGAGAAGCCGTTGCAAACGCCGCAAGCGCAGGCGATTCGGGAAGGAATGTTCCGGACCTTTTTCGTGGATACGCCGGACTGGAAAGAAGCGTTGCTTAAGCAAGGACACGAAGTAGCGCTAAGGGCAGCAAGAAGGCTTTCAAAATAAGCAAATAAACTCACCATTCTAGGATTATAGCCATCTAACCAAACAACCACACCAGCCCAACCAATCAAAAACTACCAAACCAGCAAAACCCCAAATACCAAAAGCATATAGAGCCATTCATCCGACTGGTTTGGCGACATCAACAGCCACATCGCCCCTACGGCAAATACAACCAACACTAACACAGCTACACCATGTCAATCGAAATTCGCGACTTAAATGCCTCCGAGGCAAAGTCCCTTCAATCGCTCTCGGAAGGACATTTCGCTGACGCGAAAGCAATCGAAGTTACACCAGCCAAGCTGAGTCGCTCAATTTCCGCCTTTGCAAATGCTGACGGCGGCGAACTATTTGTTGGCCTAAGCGAAGACAAGCTGAACAGCACATTCAACTGGAAAGGCTTCAAAGACGCCGAAGATGCAAATGGTCATATTCAACTTTTTGAAACCTTATTTCCACTTGGAGCCGGATTTGACTACGAATTCCTTAGAACACCAAAATATACCAACCTAGTACTGCACATAACGATCGCAAAGTCCGCATCCATTGTTCGAGCTTCTGACGGAATTCCTTACTTACGGAGAGGAGCCCAAAACCTCCCTGTTAATACAGATGCCGCAAAGAAGCAGCTGGAACGTGACAAAGGGCTTAGCTCTTACGAAAACGAAACTGTTGCCACGTCTCTGGACTCCGTCACACAGAGCGACGTCACATCAAATTTCATCAAAACCGTTGTCCCGCTCAGCACCCCTGAAGCATGGCTTCGAAAACAACAGCTTCTTACTGGTGACAAACCAACCGCAGCAGGCATCGTCTTATTTGCAGATCTTCCTCAAGCCATCCTCCCAAAGCGTTGCGGAATCAAAGTCTATCGATATAAAACAAGCCAAAGCGAAGGCTCCCGAGAGTTTCTCGTGGGAATTCCGCATACCATTGAAGGGCCAATTTATGACGTCATTCGAGATTCTGTAGCTCTCACGCAAAAGATTATCAACGAGCTACAAGTGCTTGGCCATGAAGGACTAAATGCAGTCACATATCCTGCTGAAACGCTTCACGAAGTAATCACAAATGCCGTACTACATAGAGATTACTCTCTAGCAGACGATGTCCATATTCGGGTCTTTGACAACCGCGTGGAAGTCGAGAGTCCGGGCCGGCTACCAGGACACATCACCATTCAAAATATTCTAAACGAAAGATTCGCTCGCAACGGCAACCTTGTCCGGGTAATTAATAAATTCCCTGACCCACCCAACAAAGACGTTGGCGAAGGCCTTAACACAGCCTTTGCGGCCATGCGACGCCTGAAGCTCAAAGACCCAACAATCGAAGAGAGGCCCAACTCTGTCGTTGTCCACATTCGGCACGAAAAGTTGGCTTCAGCCGAAGAACTTGTTCTCGACTACCTACGGAAGAGCCCGACCATTACAAATCCAACAGCACGATCACTTACGGGCATTGCTTCAGAGAACGCGATGAAAAATGTATTTTATCGACTGAGGGACAGAGATTTGCTTGAGCAAGTACCAGAACTCCGCGGCAACAAGGCCGCATGGAGACTGACAAAAAAAGGTTCTCAATACCTATCTGAGAACTGAGCCACATGGGATGGAGGCATTCCCTGCCTCGTGCCTCGACACACCAAGCCCAGAATAGATGAAATGTGCCGCCGTGAACCGGCGGCGCATTTCTCTCAGGCCACGCCCAGCAGTTTCAGTTCGCCTGCCACCTGCTGAATATCCCGGAACAGCACCGCCTCCCACCCAAAGCTGCGCGCCGCCTGCACGTTCGCCGGATGGTCGTCGATGAACACCACTGGCTCACCCGCCAGCCCGAACTGCTCGTGCGCCAGCTCGAAAAACCCACGCTCGGGCTTCATGCGCTTCACGCGCCCTGAAAACAGCCCACCATCGAAAACCTCGAAGAAGCGGTGGTGCCGCTCCAGGTGGTCCGCGTAGGGCACCGGCATGTTGGAGAAGAAGTGCTGCCGCAGCCCCTGCCGGTGAAAGCGCTCCAGCAGCGCCACGCTCTCGGGCAGCGGCTGCAGTTCCTCGTACACCGCGGCGATCACCGCGTGCACCTCGGCTTCGCTCAGGCCGGTGCGGCGCGCGATGCGGTGCGCCAGCGCGGGCTCGTCGAGGTCGCCACGGTCGAAGGCGCCCCAGTCGCCGCCTTCCACGAAGAAGCGCTGGCCCCACGCCGCCGCGCTGCCTTCGTCGTGCACGTGGCGCGGCAGCACCTGGCGCAACAGCAGCGCCGGGCGCCAGCGCAGCAGCACGGCGCCCAGGTCCCAGATGACTCTCATCCCCTCAGCCTCCCCAGCAGCCCGGCGGTGGAGCCGTCCAGCCCCGCCGCGTCACCGGTCTCGAAGCGCGGCAGCAGCGCGTTGCACAGCGCCTTGCCCAGCTCCACGCCCCACTGGTCGTAGCTGTTGATGCCCCACACCACGCCGCTGGTGAAGACGCGGTGCTCGTAAAGCGCCACCAGTGCGCCAAGGCTGCGCGGCGTGAGCTGCTCCAGCACCAGCGTGGTGCTGGGCCGGTTGCCCGGGAAGCTGCGGTGGCGCGCCAGCACGGCGCGGTCGATGTTGGGCGCGGCCGTCGGCGCCTTCTCGTTCAGCGCCTCGTCCGCCGTCTTGCCCAGCATCAGCGCCTGCGACTGCGCCAGGCAGTTCGCCAGCAGCTTCACGTGCAGGTCCGCATGCGGATGCGCCGGCTCGCGCACGGCGATGAACTCCACCGGGATCACGTCCGTGCCCTGGTGCAGCATCTGGAAGAAGGCGTGCTGGCCGTTGGTGCCGGGCTCGCCCCACACCAGCGGGCTGGTGGCGAAGGGCACCTCCTCGCCGTCGTAGTCCACGCGCTTGCCGTTGGACTCCATCTCCAGCTGCTGCAGGTAGGCCGGCAGCCGCGCCAGGCCCTGGTGGTAGGGCGCGACGCAACGGCTGGTGAAGCCGTGGAAGTCGCGGTTCCACACCTCCAGCAGGCCCATGAGCGCGGGCAGGTTCTCTTCCAGCGGCGCCTCGGCGAAGTGCCGGTCCATGGCGTGCGCGCCACCCAGCAACTCGCGGAAGTTCTGCGCGCCGATGGCGATGGCGATCGGCAGCCCGATGGCGCTCCACAGCGAGTAGCGCCCGCCAACCCAGTCCCAGAAGCCGAAGGTCTTGTCGATGCCGAAGGCCGCCGCCGCCGTCACGTTGGTGGTCGTGGCGGCGAAGTGCCGGGCGACGTCCACGCCGCCGTTTTCCAGGAACCATGCCCGTGCCACCGCGGCGTTCGCCATGGTTTCCTGAGTAGTAAAAGTCTTGCTGGCGACGATGAAGAGCGTCGTGGCCGGGTCCAGCTGCGCCAGCAGCGGCGCGATGTCGTGGCCGTCCACGTTGGACACGAAATGGCTGCGCAGCCCCGGCTGGGTGTAGGGCTGCAGCGCCTTCACCGCCATCAGCGGGCCCAGGTCGGAGCCGCCGATGCCGATGTTCACCACATCGGTGAAGCCGGCGCCGCGCACCTCCTCGGCGTAGGCCAGTGTGCGCTCCAGCACGTGGTGCACCTCGTCGCTGAAAGGCCCCTGCCCTTTGGGCGCGCGCAGCGCCGTGTGCAGCACGGCGCGGCCCTCAGTGGTGTTGATGGCCTCGCCGGCAAGCATGGCGTCGCGCCGGGCTTCCAGCCGGACCTCGCGCGCCAACTCCAGCAGCAAGCGCCGCGTGGCCTCGTCCCAGCGTTGCTTGGACAGGTCGGCGAAGACCTCCGGCGCCTGCAGGCTGAAGCGTTCGAAGCGCTGCGGGTCCTGGCGGAAGATCTCGCGCAGGTCCAGGTCTCGGCCATGGGCCTGCCAGTGGCCGCGCAGGCCGCTCCAGGCCACGGTCCGGTCGCCGCGCACGAAGCTGGCGGCAGGTTCGGGCGCGGCGGCGCTCACTTGCGCAGCTCCTCGATCATGCGGTCGAGCTTGGCCGCGTCGGCCGCGAAGGCCCGGATGCCCTCGGCGAGCTTGTCGCTGGCCATGGCGTCCTCGTTGAGCGCGTAGCGGAAGCCGGGCTCGTTCAAGGTGCGGGCATGGATCTCCATCGCCTTGGCCATCTGTGGGTCGAGCCGGCGCGGCACCGGGCCTTCGCTGCCCTGCAGCGCGGCGAGCAGGTCGGGGCTGATGGTGAGCAGGTCGCAGCCCGACAGCGCCAGGATTTGCCCGGCGTTGCGGAAACTCGCGCCCATGACCTCGGTGGCGATGTCGAAATGCTTGTAGTAGTTGTAGATGGCCGTGACGCTCTTGACGCCGGGGTCGTTCTCGCCGGCGTTGGCGGCCTCGTCCCAGGCGGCGCCGGCCTGCTTCTTGTACCAGTCGTAGATGCGGCCGACGAAGGGCGAGATCAGCGTCACGCCGGCGTCGCCGCAGGCCACGGCCTGGCAGAAGGAGAACAGCAGCGTGAGGTTGCAGTGGATGCCCTCGTGCTCCAGCGCCTTGGCCGCCTGGATGCCTTCCCAGGTGGCGGCGATCTTGATCAGCACCCGGTCGCGCGAGATGCCCGCGCGCTCGTACAGGTCGATCAGGTGGTGCGCCCGCGCGATGGTGCAGGCGGTGTCGAAGCTCAGCCGCGCATCGACCTCGGTGCTCACGCGGCCCGGCACGACCTTCAGGATCTCCAGGCCGAAGCGCACCAGCACCTCGTCCACCACGCGCTCCAGCGGCACGCGCGGGTGCGCCTTCACGACTTCTGTCAGCAGCGGCGCGTACTCCGACTGCTGCACCGCCTTGAGGATCAGCGAGGGGTTGGTCGTGGCGTCGCGCGGGGCGAACTGCGCCAGCTGCCTGAAATTCCCGGTATCGGCGACGACGATGGTGTGCTGCTTGAGCTGATCGAGTTGGTTCACGGCCTTGGAATCCTGCAGGCGGCGCCTGCGCTGCGTTCAGACACGATCGCGGCGTTACCGTGACGCTGTTGGCCCCGGCGCGCGTTGACCCTCTTAAGAAACTCTAGCATCATGAACCATGTAACTCGGTTACACGCCGGGTCCGTTCACGCAGCAGAGTCTTTTTCGATGTCATTTGATCTGGTGTTCTTCGGTGGTACGGGCGACCTCACGTGGCGCAAGCTCATGCCCGCCTTGTTCCAGGCTTTCCGGCACGGCAAGCTGCCCGAAGGCGGGCGCATCCTGGCGGTGGCGCGCGACGCGCGCAGCGACGACGAGTACCGCCAGTTCATCCGCCAGCGCTTCGACGAGGTCGATGCCGCCAAGCGGCCCAGCGACGAGGAGTTCAACCGCTTTGCGCAGCTGCTGCACTACCGGCAGATGGACCTGTCGCAGCCGGAGCATTACGCGCGCCTGAAGCGCTGGCTCGACGAGCCGCGCGCCGACGAAGGCCGCGCGCGCCCGGCCGACACCGTGGTGCTGTACCTGGCCACCAGCCCGCACCTGTTCCCGGTCATCTGCGAGCAGCTCGGCGCCGCGGGGCTGAACCACGACCGCATCCGTGTCGTGCTGGAAAAGCCGCTGGGCCACGACCTGGAGAGCGCGCGCCAGATCAACGCCGTGGTGCGCTCGGTGTTCAAGGAAAGCCAGGCCTTCCGCATCGACCACTACCTGGGCAAGCCCTCGGTGCAGAACCTCTCGGCGCTGCGCTTCGGCAACGCCTTCTTCGAGCCGCTGTGGCGGCGCGAGAGCATCGCCAACATCCAGATCACGATCGCCGAGTCGCTGGGCGTGGGCACGCGCGGGGACTTCTACGACCGCACGGGCGCGCTGCGGGACATGATCCAGAACCACGCGCTGCAGCTGCTGACCATGATCGCCATGGAGCCGCCGCCCACCGCGGACGCCGACGCGATCCGCGACGAGAAGCTGAAGGTGCTCAAGAGCCTGAAGCCCTTCACGCGCGAGAGCGTGCAGCGCGACGTGGTGCGCGGCCAGTACCGCGCCGGCAGCGTGGGCGGACAGGCGGTGCCGGGCTACGCGGACGAGTCCAAGGTGCCCGCGGGCAGCCGCTGCGAGACCTTCGTGGCGCTGCGCACCGAGGTGCAGAACTGGCGCTGGGCCGGCGTGCCCTTCTACCTGCGCACGGGCAAGCGCCTGGCGGGGCGCGACGCACACATCGTCGTGAACTTCCGCCCCGTGCCGCACCCGATCTTTGCCGGCGTGCACCAGGCCAACAAGCTGGTCATCAAGCTGCAGCCCGAGGACGGGCTGGAGCTGCACCTGATGGCGGCCAAGGGCAGCGTGGGCCACGGCAGCGAGGCGCTGTCGCCGGTCTCGCTCGACCTGGACTTCGACAAGGCCTTCGCCAGCGGACGCGTGGGCGCTTACGAACGCCTATTGCTTGATGCCATAGCCGGGCGGCTCAACTTGTTCGTGCGCAGCGACGAACAAGAGCAGGCCTGGGCCTGGGTCGAGCCGATTCTTCAGGCATGGGACCAGGACCCGGTCGGTCCGCGACCCTACGTCGCGGGCAGCTGGGGGCCGCCGGCCGCCAGTGCGCTGGTGGCCCGGGATGGCTTCATGTGGGAAGAAGAGCAGTGAAGAGCCATGGGCGGAAGTGGCCTCCAGAGGACGGCCCCATGCTCCCGGCCCAGAGCACATGAACAGAACAAAACCGAGCCGGCCCCTGGCCGCCCCGCGAGCGCGGCACCCGCATCGCAGGGCGCGTGGAGAGAAGCGATGAGCGAAGGCAGCCCGATGCTGGAGCGCATCCGCGCCGCCGTGCCGGCGTTGTCGCCGGCCGAGCAGCGCGTGGCGCGCCTGTTGCTGGAGGACGCACGCGCCTTCGCCGAGCTGCCCGTGGCGGAGCTGGCCGAGCGTGCCAACGTCAGCAAGCCCACGGTGGTGCGCTTCTGCCGCAGCGTGGGCTACGGCGGGCTGGCGGACTTCAAACGGCGCCTGGCCGGCAGCGTCAACGAGGGCGTGCCCTTCGTGCACCGCGCGGTGGACGCCGGCGACCGGCCCGGCGAGCTCATCGTCAAGGTGGTGGACAACGCCATCGGCGCGATGCTGGCCTACCGCAACCAGGCCGCGCCGCATGCCTTCGAACGCGCCATTGATGCGCTGGAGCACGCCTGCCGCGCGCACCGGCGCATCGAGTTCTACGGCGTGGGCAACTCGGGCATCGTGGCGCAGGACGCGCAGCACAAGTTCTTCCGCCTGGGCGTGATGGCCGCCGCGGTGAGCGACGGCCACGTGCAGGTGATGAGCGCCACGATGCTGCAGCCCGGCGACTGCGCCGTGATCATCAGCAACTCCGGCCGCAGCCGCGACCTGCTCGACGTGGCCGACATCGCGCGGCGGCGCGGCGCCACGCTGATCCTCGTCACCGCCAGCGCCACGCCGCTGGCGCAGTCGGGCAGCAACGGCGCGCACCAGATCCTGCTGTCGGTGGACCACCCCGAGGACGCCGACCGCTACAGCCCCATGGTGTCGCGGCTGCTGCACCTGACAGTGATCGACATCCTCACCACCGGGCTGGCGCTGCGCCTGGGCGGCGAGACGCTGCAGCCCATGCTGCAGGAGATCAAGAAAAACCTGCGCAACCGGCGCTACGTCAACGGGAGTTGAGGCGGCGCCGGCCCGCCAGAAAGACAGATGCCCGCTTTCGCGGGCATCTGCTCAAACCTTCGGCGGACAGCGTTCAGGCCGCATTGACGGCCGCGGGCCGCGCCGTCTCTTCCAGCCCGGGCAGCGCTTCGTCCACGCCGTAGAGCTGCGCCAGCTCGGCCAGCGGCCGCGGGGCACCGCTGATGCGCAGATCGCCGCCGGCGGCCTGCGCGCTGCGGCGCAGCTGCAGCAGCACCGCCAGCGCCGCGGAGTCGAAGTCGCGCAACGCGGAGGCATCCACCTCCACCGGCGCACCGCCCAGCGCCGGCTCCAGCGCGCGCAGCGTCTGTGCGGCGGTAGCCAGCGTCACGGTGTCGGGCAGCGTCAGGGCCACGGGCTTCAACCCTTGCTGCCGCTCTTGTTGCGCTCGGCCAGCTTGGTGATCAGGCCGTCGATGCCGCCGGTGGCGATTTCCTGCGCGAAGCTGTTCTTGTACTGATCCACCAGCCACACGCCCAGCACGTTGACGTCGTAGATCTTCCAGCCGTCGCCGGCCTTCTCCAGGCGGTAGTCGAGCTGGATCGGCTCGTTGCCGCCGCGCACCTCGGAGCGCACCACGGTCTCTTGGTCGGCCGCATTGCCGCGGTAGGGCTTGAGCTGGATGGTGGTCGAGCTCTTGACCTGCGTGAGCGCACCGGCATAGGTGCGCACCAGCAGGGTCTTGAACTCTTCCTGCAGCCGCTGCTGCTGCTGCGGCGTGGCGGTACGCCAGGGGCGGCCCACCGTGGCGGCGGTCATGCGCTGGAAGTTCACGTGCGGCAGCACCTTGGCGTCCACCAAGGCGCGGATGCGGGCCACATCGCCGCCCTGCACCCCCTTGTCGCTCTTGAGGGCATCGAGCACCTCGTCGGAGAGCTGGCGAACGAAGGCGTCGGGCGCCACACCCTGCGCGTGCAACGGCCCGGCCAGCAGGAAGGTGCCCAGGAAGGCGAAGAGAGCCAGAAACTTTCGGATCACGGAATGGGTTCCTTCAGGTTGCGGCGCCTACAGCGGCGCCGTGTCTTCAACGCGCGAAAGCGCCGAGCGGTTCACCGCGCCGGTGCCGAGGCCGGGGCCTGCGGCGCGGCGGGGGCCTGGTCGGACGTGGCATCCGGCGTGCCGTCGCTGCCGCCCTCGTCCTGGCGCTCCTCGGGAGGGTTGCCGTCGTAGACCTGGCTGCGCCGGCGCGCCAGGTAGCCGTCACGGATGAACTGGTACTTGTCCAGCGCGATGTCTTCCACGATCCGCGTGGCGTCGAGCAGCTCCGAGCGGCGATGCACCACCTGCAGCGCCGAAGCCGCCGCAATGTCACTGCCCTCGCTGAACAGCACGGCACTGGGCGTGGTCTGCAGGTCCAGCACCAAGCCGCCGGCGTCGCGCAGCGACGACGGCCCCAGCAGCGGCAGCACCAGGTACGGGCCAGCGCCCAGGCCCCAGCGGCCCAGGGTCTGGCCGAAGTCCTCGCTCTGTCGCTCCAGGCCCATCTCGGTGCCCCAGTCCAGGAGGCCGCCCAAGCCCAGCGTCGTGTTCACGAGCACGCGGAAGCTCATGTACACGCCCTCCTGCGGCTTGCCCTGCAGGAACTGGTTGATCGCGGACCAGGCGTCGCCGAAGTTGCCGATGAAGTTGCCCACCCCTGTGCGCACCATCGAAGGCACCACCTTGCGGTAGCCGCTGGCCACGGGCTGCAGCACGTGGCGGTCCAGCCCTTCGTTGAAGTTGAAGATGGGGCGGTTGATGCGCTCCAGCGGATCTTGCGGGGACGTGGGCTGCGCCTGTGCAACTGCAGCGCCCATCAGCAGCGCAGCGGCCAGCGACAAGGGGGCGAGCTTCATGGCAGGGCTCCTGGATGAACGATGCGGGTCGATGGGGCTCAAGGCTTGGCGGGAGCGGGGGCCGAACCGCCCTCGCCGGTGCCGCCGCCGGCATCGGCCGCCTTGTTGAAGAGGAACTGGCCGATGAGGTTTTCCAGCACCACGGCCGACTGCGTCTGCGTGATCGTGGCGCCCGGATCGAGCATCTTGTCGTCGGCGCCGGGCTCGATGCCGATGTACTGGTCGCCCAGCAGGCCCGAGGTCAGGATCTTGGCCGAGGAGTCGCGCGGGAACTGCACGCCCTGCTTGACCTGCAGCGTGACCACGCCCATGTAGGTCTGCGGGTCCAGCGTGATCGACTCGACGCGGCCCACCGTCACGCCGGCGCTGCGCACCGGCGCGCGCGGCTTGAGGCCGCCGATGTTGTCGAAGCGCGCCTTGAGCATGTAGGTCTCGCCGTTGCCGAAGGCGGCCAGGTTGGCGGCCTTGAGCGCCAGGAACAGCAGCGCCGCCAGCCCCAGCAGCACGAAGCCGCCCACCAGAATCTCGATACTTTTCTTTGCCATGGGTCGTTTGTGAAGGAATCGGGGCGCGGGGTTCAGGGCGTGGAGAACATCAGTGCCGTGAGCACGAAGTCCATCGCCAGCACGCCCAGCGAGGAGATCACCACCGTGCGCGTGGTGGCGTAGGCCACGCCTTCGGGCGTGGCCTGGGTCTCGTAACCCTGGTAGAGCGCGACGAAGGTACAGATCACGCCGAACACGGCGCTCTTGACGATGCCGTTGCCCACGTCGCGCCAGACGTCCACGCGGCCTTGCATGATCGACCAGAAGTTGCCCGAGTCGATGCCGATGAGCAGCACCGCCACGACGTAGGCGCCCAGGATGCCGATGGCCGAGAACATCGCTGCCAGCAGTGGCATCGCCACCACGCCGCCGACGAAGCGCGGCGCCAGCACGCGCGCACGCGGGTCGATGGCCATCATCTCCATGGCCGCAAGCTGCTCGCCCGCCTTCATCAGCCCGATCTCGGCCGTCAGCGAGGTGCCCGCGCGGCCGGCGAACAGCAGCGCCGCCACCACCGGGCCCAGCTCGCGCACCAGCGCCAGGTTGACGATGAGGCCCAGCGACTCCGTGGCGCCATAGGTCACCAGCGCGTAGTACATCTGCAGCGCCAGCACGAAGCCCACCGACAGGCCCGAGGCCAGGATGATCAGCAGCGACAAGTTGCCGATGGCATGCAACTGCGCCACCACCAGCGAGAAGCGCGACAGCGCCGCGGGCGTGGCGCGCAGCAGGTCGACGAAGAAGAAGGCCGCATGCCCCAGCGAGCGCAGCATCAGGATGACGCCCGCACCCAGGCGCGCCAGCGCGTCGAGCGGGGTCTTCATGCCGCCCTCCCCGGCTTGGACACGCCGAAGTCCTGCGCCAGCGGCGGCGCGGGGAAGTGGAACTTCACCGGGCCGTCGGGCTCGCCGCGCACGAACTGGCGCACCTCGGGGTCGGTGGAAGCCATGAGCTCCGCGGGCGTGCCCTGCGCCACGATGCGTCCGCCCGGCGCGGCCATCAGGATCACGTGGTCGCTGATGGCCATGCACTCGGGGATGTCGTGCGACACCACCAGCGAGGTCGCGCCCGTGGCGTCGTTGAGCTTGCGGATGAGGTTGGCCGCCACGCCCATGGAAATGAGGTCCAGGCCCGCGAAGGGCTCGTCGTACATGATCAGCTCCGGGTCCAGCGCGATGGCGCGCGCCAGCGCGATGCGCCGCGCCATGCCGCCCGAGACCTCCGAGATGCGCAGCCGCGCCGCGCCGCGCAGGCCCACCGCGTTGAGCTTCATGAGCACGATGTCGCGGATCAGCGCCTCGGGCAGCTCGCTGTGCTCGCGCAACGGAAAGGCCACGTTGTCGAACACGTCCAGGTCCGTGAACAGGGCACCGAACTGGAACAGCATGCCCATGCGCCGGCGCAGCCGCAGCAACTGGTTGCGGTCGCGCGCGTTGACCACCTCGCCGTCGAAGCGCACGCGCCCCGCGTTGGGCGCGGCGATGCCGCCGATGAGCCGCAGCAGCGTGGTCTTGCCGCAGCCCGAGCCGCCCAGGATGGCCGTGACCTTGCCGCGCGGAAAGCGCAGGCTCACGTCGTTGAGGATCAGCCGACGGGCGTCGTAGCCGAAGCTGACATGGTCGATCTCGATCAGGGACTCGGGCTCAGGCATCAGAAATGGCAGGGAGCGCGAAATACCGCGCAAAAAAAGAGGCCCGCCAGCATGAATGCGGGCGGGCCTTCATTGTCTCATGCACGCTGCTGTGGTAGCGGCGGCGTTGTGGCTTCACAGCAAGCGGCTTGCCAGCCGGCGCCGCGTGTGTGCAAACCGGCGCCCGGCGTGGGCGCCGTGCGCGGGCTCAGCGCGGCAGGTCGCTGGCGCCCGTCAGGAATTCGTCGATCGCGCGCGCGGCCTGGCGGCCTTCGCGGATCGCCCACACCACCAGGCTCTGGCCGCGGCGCACGTCGCCGGCGGCGAAGACCTTGGGCACGCTGGTGGCGTAGCCGCCGGTGAAGTCGGTCGTGGCCTTGGCGTTGCCGCGGCCGTCACGCTCCACGCCGAAGCCTTCGAGCAGCGTGTTCACCGGGTTGGTGAAACCCATGGCCAGCAGCACCAGGTCGGCCTTGAGCACCTGCTCGGTGTTGGGCACTTCGACCATCTTGCCGCCTTCCCACTGCACGCGCACCGTCTTGACGCCCGTGACCTTGCCCTTCTCGCCGATGAATTCCTTGGTGGCGATGGCGAACTCGCGCTGGCAGCCTTCCTCGTGGCTGGAGGAGGTGCGCAGCTTGTACGGCCAGTACGGCCAGGTCAGGTCCTTGTTCTCCTGCTCCGGCGGCATGGGCAGCAGCTCGAACTGCGTCACGCTCACGGCGCCGTGGCGGTTGCTGGTGCCCACGCAATCGCTGCCGGTGTCGCCGCCGCCGATCACGACCACGTGCTTGCCGTCGGCGCGCAGCTGGCCCTTGAGCTTGTCGCCGGCGTTGACCTTGTTCTGCTGCGGCAGGAACTCCATCGCGAAGTGGATGCCGTCGAGGTCGCGGCCCGGCACCGGCAGGTCGCGCGAGACCTCGGAGCCCGCGGCCAACAGCACGGCGTCGAACTCGGCCTGCAGCTGCTCAGGCGCCACGCGCTCCTTGGCCCAATTCGTGATCTTGGTGCTCTTGGCGATGTCGCCCACGACCACGCCGGTGCGGAAGACCACGCCCTCGGCCTTCATCTGCTCCACGCGGCGGTCGATGTGCGACTTCTCCATCTTGAAGTCGGGGATGCCGTAGCGCAGCAGGCCGCCCACGCGGTCGTTCTTCTCGAACACCACCACGTCGTGGCCGGCGCGCGCGAGCTGCTGCGCCGCGGCCAGGCCGGCCGGGCCGGAGCCGATGACGGCGACCTTCTTGCCGGTCTTGGCCTTGGGCGGCTGCGGCACCACCCAGCCTTCGGCCCAGGCGCGGTCGATGATCGCGTGCTCGATGGACTTGATGCCCACCGGGTCGTCGTTCACGTTGAGCGTGCAGGCCGCCTCGCAGGGCGCCGGGCAGATGCGGCCGGTGAACTCGGGGAAGTTGTTGGTCGTGTGCAGGACCGTGATCGCGTTGCGCCAGTCGTTGCGGTAAACGAGATCGTTGAAGTCCGGGATGATGTTGTTGACCGGGCAGCCGTTGTTGCAGAACGGCGTGCCGCAGTCCATGCAGCGCGCGCCCTGCACCTGCGCCTGCTCGGCGTTCAGGCCGATGACGAATTCCTTGTAGTTCTTCAGGCGCGTCTCGACGCCTTCGTAGCCTTCCTCGATGCGCTCGTACTCGAGGAAGCCGGTGACCTTACCCATGGTGTTTCTCTACTTTCGCTGATCGTTGGCTGCCACCAGCCGCGCGCGCAGGGTCTGCACGCGCGGCGGCATGGCTGAACCGGCCCCGCGGCACGGCTGCCGCGGGCCGGCTTCCCCTTTACTTCGCGGGCACGCTCCCGGCGGCCTTGGCGTCCACCGCCTTGGCCTTGGCGATGGTCTGGCCGGCCTCGCGGCGCGCCGCCATCTCGCCCAGGGCGCGCTTGTACTCGTGCGGGAACACCTTGACGAACTTGGCGCGCGCGGCGGCCCAGTTGTCCAGGATCTCGCGCGCACGCAGCGAGCCGGTCCACTTGTGGTGGTCTTCCACCAGCTTGCGCAGCAGCGCCTCGTCGGGCTGGCCCTTGTGGAAGGTCACCTCGTCCTGCGCGGCGCGCTGCTCGTCGGCGGGCAGCACCTTCTCCAGCGCCACCATCGCGGTGTTGCAGCGCTTGGCGAACTGGCCGTCCTCGTCATAGACGTAGGCGACGCCGCCGCTCATGCCCGCGGCGAAGTTGCGCCCGGTCTTGCCCAGCACGGCCACCGTGCCGCCGGTCATGTACTCGCAGCCGTGGTCGCCGGTGCCCTCCACCACCGCGGTGGCGCCGGACAGGCGCACCGCGAAGCGCTCGCCCGCGACGCCGCGGAAGAAGGCCTCGCCGGCCGTGGCGCCGTACAGCACCGTGTTGCCCACGATGATGTTCTGCGTCGCGTCGCCGCGGAACTCGATGCTCGGACGCACCGCGATGCGCCCGCCCGACATGCCCTTGCCGGTGTAGTCGTTGGCCTCACCGATCAGGTAGAAGGTGATGCCCTGGGCCAGGAATGCGCCGAAGCTCTGGCCGCCGGTGCCTTCCATCTGCACGAAGATGCTCTGGTCGGGCAGGCCCTCGGGGCGGTGGCGGATCAGCTCGCCCGAGAGCATCGCGCCCACGGAGCGGTTGACGTTGCGCACCTGCTCCATGAACTGCACCTTCTCGCCGCGCTCGATGGCGGGGCGGGCCTTCTCGATCAGGCGCTGGTCCAGCGCCTTCTCCAGGCCGTGCTCTTGCGTCTCGACGTGCAGTCGCGCCACGTCGGCCGGCACGGCCGGCTGGTGGAAGATGCGGCTGAAGTCCAGGCCCTGCGCCTTCCAGTGCTCGATGCCCTTCTTCATGTCGAGCAGGTCGGAGCGGCCGATCAGGTCGTCGAACTTGCGGATGCCCAGCTGCGCCATGAGCTGGCGTGCCTCTTCGGCCACGAAGAAGAAGTAGTTGACCACGTGCTCGGGCTTGCCCGAGAACTTCTTGCGCAGCACCGGGTCCTGCGTGGCCACGCCCACCGGGCAGGTGTTGAGGTGGCACTTGCGCATCATGATGCAGCCCTCGACCACCAGCGGCGCGGTGGCGAAGCCGAACTCGTCGGCGCCCAGCAGCGCGCCGATGACCACGTCGCGGCCGGTCTTCATCTGGCCGTCGGCCTGCACGCGGATGCGGCTGTGCAGGCGGTTGAGCACCAGCGTCTGCTGCGTCTCGGCCAGGCCCAGTTCCCACGGCGTGCCGGCGTGCTTGATCGACGACCAGGGCGAGGCGCCCGTGCCGCCGTCATGGCCGGCGATCACCACGTGGTCGGCCTTGCACTTGGCCACGCCCGCGGCGATGGTGCCCACGCCCACTTCCGACACCAGCTTCACCGACACGTCGGCGCGCGGGTTGGCGTTCTTGAGGTCGTGGATGAGCTGCGCCAGGTCCTCGATCGAGTAGATGTCGTGGTGCGGCGGCGGGGAGATCAGGCCCACGCCCGGCACGGAGTAGCGCAGGAAGCCGATGTACTCGGACACCTTGCCGCCCGGCAGCTGGCCGCCCTCGCCCGGCTTGGCGCCCTGGGCCATCTTGATCTGGATCTGGTCGGCGCTGACCAGGTACTCGGTGGTGACGCCGAAGCGGCCCGAGGCGACCTGCTTGATCTTGGAGCGCAGGCTGTCGCCGGCCTTCATGGCGTAGTCGGTCACGACCACTTCGCTGCCCACCACGTCCGACACCTTGGTGCCGTCGGTGATCGCGATGCCCTTGAGCTCGTTGCGGTAGCGCGCCGGGTCCTCGCCGCCCTCGCCGGTGTTGCTCTTGCCGCCGATGCGGTTCATGACCACGGCCAGCACCGAGTGCGCCTCGGTGGAGATGGAGCCCAGCGACATGGCGCCGGTGGCGAAGCGCTTGACGATCTCCTTGGCCGGCTCGACCTCGTCGACCGGGATCGCCTTGCTGGGGTCGACCCGGAACTCGAACAGGCCGCGCAGCGTCATGTGGCGGCGGCTCTGGTCGTTGATGATCTGGGCGTACTCCTTGTACGTGTTCCAGTTGTTGGCGCGGGCGCTGTGCTGCAGCTTGGCGATGGCGTCCGGCGTCCACATGTGCTCCTCGCCGCGCACGCGGAACGCGTACTCGCCGCCCGGGTCGAGGGCGTTGGCCAGGGTCGGATCCTTGCCGAAGGCCAGGCGATGCAGGCGCAGGCCCTCCTCGGCGATCTCGAACACGCCGATGCCTTCGATGCTCGACGGCGTACCGGTGAAGTACTTGTCGATGCAGGCGCGGTTGATGCCGATGGCCTCGAAGATCTGCGCGCCGCAGTAGCTCATCCAGGTGCTGATGCCCATCTTGGAC
>JAEYPG010000445.1 GCA_023410975.1 Pseudomonadota bacterium | reverse complement strand
CTCCAGCGCGCGCTGCAGCTCGCCGCGGCGCGCGCCCAGCGAGCGGGTCTCGAACTGCGCTTCCTGCGCCCGGCGCTCCAGCGCGCGCAACTGCTCGCGCGCCTGCGCCACGCGGCGCTCGGCCTCGGCGGCAGACTCCTGTGCCACGGCCTCGTCTTCCTGCAGTTGCGCGAGCTGCAGGTCCAGCTCCTCGAACTTGGCTTCGTCCTCGGCCTGGCGCGCGGCCAGGGCTTCGAGCTGGGCGTCGATCTCCTGCAGCTCGTCCTGCAGCTGCGCGCGGCGCCCGGCGGCGGCCTGCGCCTGCTGGTGCAGCTTGAACCACTCCACGTGCAGCTTGTGCGCCTGCGTCTGCGCCTCGGCCGCGGTGCGGCGCAGCGTGCCGAGCTGCGCCGCGGCCTCGCCATAGACGCTCTCGGCGCGGCGCAGCGCGTGCTGCGCCTCCTCGACCACATGCGCGGCCTCGGCCTGCTTCTCCTGCAGCTGCTCGATCTCCTGCGCCCGCTGCAACAGCCCGGCCTGCTCGCTGTCCGGCGCGTAGAAGCTCACGGCGAACTGCGACACCGCGTGGCCCTCGCGCGTGACGATCCACTCGCCGTGCGTCAGCGCCTCGCGGTTCTTCAGCGCCTCTTCCAGGTTGCCGGCGGTGTAGATGCCTTCCAGCCAGTCGCCCAGCAGCGCCTTCAGGCCGCCATCGCCCAGGCGCAGCAAGTCCGCCAGGCGCGGCAGTGTGCGGTGCGTGACGGGAATCTCGGCATCGGGCGCGTGATAGAAGGCCAGCTTGGCCGGCGGCGCGTCGCGCTCGAAGGCGCGCACGGTGTCGAGCCGGCCCACGGGCAGCGCGGACAGCCGCTCGCGCAGTGCGGACTCCAGCGCCGTCTCCCAGCCCGGCTCGATGTGGAGCTGCTTCCACAGGCCCTGCAGCCCTTCCAGCCCATGCTTGGCCAGCCAGGGTTTCAGCTTCCCCTCGGTCTGCACCTTCTCCTGCAGCGCGCGCAGCGCCTGCAGCCGGGCCGTGACCTGGGCCTGGCGTGCGGCCTCTGCATTGAGCGCCTCCTGCGCCTGGCGCCGTGCGGCATCGAGCTGCGGCAGATCCTCGCTCAAGGCGTGCAGCTGCTCCTCGGCCTGGGCCTGCGCGGCGGCGGCGTCCTCGCTCTGCTGCTGCAGCTCGGCCAGGTGGTCGGGGTCGGGCGCCTGCAGCGCCTGGCCCTCGCCGTGCAGCCGTTCGCGGCGGGTGTTGAGCTGGCGCTGCTGCTCCTGCAGGTGGCGCCCGTCGGCGGCCAGCAATTGGAGCTGCTGCTGCACCTGCGCCACGCGCTGGTGCTGCGCGGCCACGCGGCCGGCAGCCTGGCGCTGCGCCTCCTCGACCTCGGGCAGGCGCTCGGCCTGTTCCTCGGACTGCGCGGCCAGCAGCTCGGCCTGCTCCTCGGCGGCGGCGATCTTCTCGGCGATCAGCTCCAGCTCCGCGGCGGCCTGCTCGCGGCGCTGCGCCCACTGCGCGTCCTGCGCGCGCAGCTCGGCCAGGCGCTGCTGGGCGCGGTCGCGGCCCTCGGCCACGTAGCGGATGCGCTCCTCCAGCCGGCTGACCTCCAGCGCCGCGTCCGACAGCTTGCCCTGCTCCACGTGCAGCGCGTCGCTGGCGGCGAAGTGCGCGCCCTTGACCTCTTCCAGCTCGGCCTCGACCTGGGCCAGCTCCTCCATGCGCTGCGCCAGCACGCCCTGGGCCTCGGCGATGGCGGCCTTCACGCGCGCCTCCTCGGTGCTGGCGTCGCGGTGCTTGAGGAACCAGAGCTGGTGCAGCTTCAGCGTGCCCTGCTCCTGCAGCAGCTTGTAGCGCTGCGCGACTTCCGCCTGCTTCTCCAGCTTGACGAGGTTGCTGTCCAGCTCGCGCAGGATGTCCTCGACACGCAGCAGGTTCTCGCGCGTGTCGCGCAGCCGCAGCTCGGTCTCGCGGCGGCGCTCCTTGTACTTGGACACGCCCGCCGCTTCTTCCAGGAACAGCCGCAGCTCCTCGGGCTTGCTCTCGATGATGCGGCTGATGGTGCCCTGGCCGATGATGGCGTAGGCGCGCGGGCCCAGGCCGGTGCCGAGGAACACGTCCTGCACGTCGCGCCGCCGCACGGGCTGGTTGTTGATGTAGTAGCTGCTGGTGCCGTCGCGGGTGAGCACGCGCTTCACCGCGATCTCGCTGTAGCGGCTCCAGGGGCCGCCGGCGCGGGCACTGCTGTTGTCGAAGACCAGCTCCACGCTGGCGCGGCTGGCGGGCTTGCGGTTGCCCGAGCCGTTGAAGATCACGTCCTGCATGGACTCGCCACGCAGCTCGCTGGCCTTGGACTCGCCCAGCACCCAGCGCACCGCATCCATGATGTTGGACTTGCCGCAGCCGTTGGGGCCCACCACGCCCACGAGCTGCCCGGGCAACTGGAAGGTGGTCGGTTCAGCGAAAGATTTGAAACCGGAAAGCTTGATCTGGTTGAGCCGCATGCAGCGCCATGGCCCCGGGTGGAAGTCATCCAGCCGCAGGCCAAGTAGTTGATTCCTAAGGGAAATTAGCGCGGGCGCGCCAGGCGAAAGCGGGCCGGATGATACCATCGCGCCCCTCGCCGCCCGGGCGGCTACGAATCCTTTCCAAAAGTTCTCATGCCCAGCAAGACCGCGGCTCCCGCCGCCAAGAAAGCCGCCGCCAAGAGCAGCGCCGGCACTGCCCGCAAGCGCTCCGTCGCCGAGAAGCTGCCCGCAAGCCGCCAGCGCCAGATGCCGCCGAACCCGCCCAGCGCTCCGAGCAAGGAGCTGCACGTGTTCCCGAACCCGGCGCCCGAGCGCGACTACGTGATCCAGTTCCAGGTGCCCGAGTTCACCTGCCACTGCCCGCTCACCGGCCAGCCCGACTTCGCGCACTTCACGATCGACATGATCGCCGACGAGCTTTGCGTGGAGCTCAAGAGCCTGAAGATGTACTTCTGGAGCTACCGCAACGAAGGCGCGTTCCACGAGAAGGTGACCAACACCATCCTCGACGACATCGTGAAGGCCACCAAGCCGCGCTTCGTGCGCATCACCGCCAAGTGGTACGTGCGCGGCGGCATCTACACCAACGTGGTGGTCGAGCACCGCAAGCGCGGCTGGAAGCCGCAGCCGCGCGTGGACCTGCCCTCGCACGCCGAAGAGCGCGGGCTGCTCTAACCCCATTCCGTTCGGGCTGAGCCTGTCGAAGCCCTGTGGCCCGGTTGGGATGCAGGCCCTTCGACAAGCTCAGGGCGAGCGGGGAAAGCTTCTGATGTCTTCCATTCCTGACACGTCATCACCGCCCGTCGTGCGCCCCCCCTGGCAGAAGTTCGACGTGCTGGTGCAGCGCAGCCTCATCGACGGCCACGGCGTGTTCGCCAAGGAGCCGATACCGCCGCGGGTGAAGATCGGCGAGATCCGCGGCGAGTCGATCAGCGTGGAGGCCGCGCGCATCCGCGCCACGCGCTACGAGCGCGTGATGATCGTGGAGGTGTCGGAGAGGAAGGCCATCGACTTCCACCGCTCCACCGACCCGATGCGCTTCACCAACCACTCCTGCGCGCCCAACGCGCGGCTGTGCATCCGCCAGGGCCGGGTCGAGTTCTACGCGCTGCGCGCTATTCAGCCCGGCGAAGAGATCACCGTGAACTACGGCGAAACGCACCACGAGGGCAAGCTGCGCTGCCAGTGCGGCGCGCCCAATTGCGTCGGGAAGCTTTGACACGCCATTCCTGCAGCTCCTGAGAAATTCCGTTCGGGCTGAGCCTGTCGAAGCCCTGCCGCACCACCCGCCACCAGGCCCTTCGACAAGCTCAGGGCGAACGGGAGTGAAAACAAAATGAACCCGCTGCTCCAACGCCTCAATCCGTACCCCTTCGAGCGGCTGCGCGCGCTCACCAAGGACATCGTGCCGAACCCCGCGCTGCGCCCGATCAGCCTGGGCATCGGCGAGCCCAAGCACGCCACGCCGGCGCTGGTGGAGCATGCGCTGGTCACGAACCTGCAGGAGCTCTCGGGCTACCCGCCCACCGCCGGCAGCCCCAAGCTGCGCGAGGCCTGCGCGGGCTGGATGCAGCGGCGCTACGGCGTGGCGCTCAACCCCGCCACGCAGGTGCTGCCGGTCAACGGCTCGCGCGAGGCGCTGTTCGCGCTGGCGCAGACCGTGATCGACCCGACGCGCGCGGGCGCCACGGTGGTGTGCCCGAACCCGTTCTACCAAATCTACGAGGGCGCGGCCCTGCTGGCCGGCGCCGACGTGGTGTTCGCCAACAGCGACCCGGCGCGCAACTTCGCGCCCGACTGGTCCGCCATCGACGAGGCCACCTGGTCGCGCACGCAACTGCTGTACGTGTGCTCGCCCGGCAACCCGACCGGCGCGGTGGCGCCGCTGGAAGAGTGGAAGATGCTCTTCGAGCTCAGCGACCGGCACGGCTTCGTCATCGCCAGCGACGAGTGCTATTCGGAGATCTACTTCCGCGACGAAGCGCCGCTGGGCGCGCTGCAGGCGGCGAAGGCGCTGGGCCGCGACGACTTCAAGCGGCTGATCGTGCTGACCAGCCTGTCCAAGCGCTCCAACGTGCCGGGCATGCGCTCGGGCTTCGTGGCCGGGGATGCGGCGATCCTGAAAGACTTCCTGCTCTACCGCACCTACCACGGCAGCGCCATGAGCGGCGTGGTGCAGGCGGCGAGCATCGCGGCCTGGAACGACGAGCAGCACGTGATCGAGAACCGCGCGCTGTACCGGCAGAAGTTCGAGCTGGTGACGCCGATGCTGGCCGAGGTGCTGGACGTGAAGCTGCCGGACGCGAGCTTCTACCTGTGGGCCGGCGTGCCGGGCGGGGACGACATCCGCTTCAGCCTGGAGTTGCTCGCTCAATACAATGTCGCGGTGCTGCCGGGCAGCCTGCTCGCCCGCGATGCGCACGGCGTCAATCCTGGGCGCGGCCGCATCCGCATGGCCCTGGTAGCGGGCGTCGAGGAATGCCTCGAAGCCGCGCGCCGCATCGTGGCGTTCACCGCCACGTACTCACCCGAATCCAAGTAATACCTCCCTCTCAAGGACTGCCATGAGCCAGCAACTGCAAGCCGTCATCGATGCCGCGTGGGAAGACCGCGCCAGCCTCTCTCCCGCCAACGCCCCCGCCGAGGTGAAAGAGGCCGTGGAGACGGTGATTGCCGACCTCAACGCCGGGCGCCTGCGCGTGGCCACGCGCGAGGGCGTGGGCCAGTGGACGGTGCACCAGTGGATCAAGAAGGCGGTGCTGCTGAGCTTCCGCCTGAAGGACAACCAGATCATCCGCGCCGGCGACCTGGGCTTCTACGACAAGGTGGACACCAAGTTCGCCACCGCCCCGGACGAGGAGATGCGCGCCAGCGGCGTGCGCGTGGTGCCGCCGGCCGTGGCTCGCCGCGGCAGCTTCATCGGCCGCGGCGCGGTGCTGATGCCCTCCTACGTGAACATCGGCGCCTACGTCGACGAGGGCACGATGGTGGACACCTGGGCCACCGTGGGCTCCTGCGCGCAGATCGGCAAGAACGTGCACCTCTCCGGCGGCGTCGGCATCGGCGGCGTGCTGGAGCCGCTGCAGGCCAACCCGACCATCATCGAGGACAACTGCTTCATCGGCGCGCGCTCGGAGGTCGTGGAAGGCGTGATCGTGGAAGAGAACTCCGTGATCAGCATGGGCGTGTACATCGGCCAGAGCACCAAGATCTACGACCGCGCCACCGGCGAAGTCACCTATGGCCGCATCCCCGCGGGCTCGGTGGTGGTCAGCGGCAACCTGCCCAGCGCCGATGGCAAGTACAGCCTGTACTGCGCCGTGATCGTGAAGAAGGTGGACGCGCAGACCCGCGCCAAGACCAGCATCAACGAGCTGCTGCGCGCCTGATCCGGCACGGGGGCCGCGACGGCCCCCGATGAATTTCTGCATTCGGGCCTTTGTCGTGAGATGACCCGTTCGCCCCGAGGTATCGAAGGGCGAGTCCGACAGGCTGCAATGGCGGCATCACGGCGAGGGCCGTTCGTCCTTCGATACCTCAGGACGAACGGATGCCCCACCATCCGCCGTTCCTTTCCCATCGGCCCCTCGGCCCCGTCATGACCACCACCCTAGAACTCGCCGAGGCGCTGATCGCGCGCCGCTCCGTCACGCCGGAGGACGCCGGCTGCCAGGACCTGATCGCGCAGCGGCTGCGCCCGCTCGGCTTCGAGTGCGAGCTGCTGCAGCACGGCCCGGAGGACTTCCGCGTCGCCAACCTGTGGGCGATCCGCCGCGGCAGCCAGCCCGGCCCGACCTTCGCCTTCGCCGGCCACACCGACGTGGTGCCGACGGGCCCGCTGGCGCAGTGGAAGTCCGACCCCTTCGTGCCCACGCACCGGGAAGGCAAGCTCTACGGCCGCGGTGCGGCGGACATGAAGACCTCGCTGGCCGCCATGGTGGTGGCGGTGGAGGAGTTCGTCGCCGCGCAGCCCGGGCACGCCGGCGCCATCGCCTTCATGCTCACCAGCGACGAGGAAGGCCCGGGCCACGACGGCACCGTGCGCCTGGTGGAGCTGCTGCAGGAGCGCGGCGAGCGGCTGGATGCCTGCATCGTGGGCGAGCCCACCTCGGTGAGCCGGCTGGGCGACATGATCAAGAACGGCCGCCGCGGCTCGCTGTCCGGGCGGCTGCGCGTCATCGGCGTGCAGGGCCACATCGCCTATCCGCAGCTCGCGCGCAACCCGCTGCACGAGCTGGCGCCGGTGCTGGCCGAGCTGGTCGCCATCGAGTGGGACCGCGGCAACGAGCACTTCCCGCCCACCAGCTTCCAGGTCTCCAACCTGCACGCCGGCACCGGCGCAGGCAACGTGATCCCGGGCGAAGCCATCGTGGACTTCAACTTCCGCTTCAGCACCGAGAGCACGGCGGAAGGCTTGAAGCAGCGCGTCATCAGCCTGCTGGAGCGCCACGGGCTGCAGTACGAGATCACCTGGGCGCTGAGCGGCAACCCCTTCCTCACGCGCGAGGGCTCGCTGTGCACGGCGCTGGCGGGGGCGATCCAGGACGAGACCGGCATCGCCACCGAGCTGTCCACCAGCGGCGGCACCTCCGACGGCCGCTTCATCGCCCGCATCTGCCCGCAGGTAGTGGAGTTCGGGCCGGTGAACGCCACCATCCACAAGATCGACGAGCACGTGGAGACGGCCAGCATCGAAGGGCTGAAGAACATCTACCGCCGCACGCTGGAGCGGCTGCTGGCCACCCCCTGACACCCGTTTTCCGTTCGGGCTGAGCCCTTCGACAAGCCTGTCCTGAGCCTGTCGAAGGGCTCAGGGCGAACGGGGGAAAGAATCGACCCCATGAAACTCATCGCCCTGCTGGAGCGCAGCGCTCAACGCATGGAAGAGGCCGGCCTGAGCTTCGGCCACGGCACTACCAACGCCTTCGACGAGGCCGCATGGCTGGTGCTGTGGAAGCTGGGCCTGCCGCTGGACGACCTGGACGGCGTGGCCGAGCGCGAGCTCACGGCCGAGCAAACCGCCGCCGTGGACGCGCTGGTGGACCAGCGCATCAGCACCCGCAAGCCCGCCGCCTACCTCACCCGGGAAGCCTGGCTGCAGGGCGTGCCCTTCTACGTGGACGAGCGCAGCATCGTGCCGCGCTCGCTCATCGCCGAGCCGCTGGCCGACGGCACGCTGGACGCGTGGCTGAGCGAGCACACCCGCCGCGTGCTGGACCTGTGCACCGGCAACGGTAGCCTGGCCGTGCTGTCCGCCCTCGCCTGGCCCGAGGTCGAGGTGGACGCCGCGGACCTCAGCGCCGAGGCGCTGGAGGTGGCCCGCATCAACGTGGAGAAGCACGGGCTCGCGCAGCGCATCCGGCTGCGCCAGGGCGACGGGCTGCAGGCGGCCGACGGCGCCTACGACCTGATCCTCTGCAATCCGCCTTACGTCAACTCGGAGTCCATGGCGGCGCTGCCGCCGGAGTTCCGGGCCGAGCCCGAGCTGGCGCTGGCCGGCGGCGCGGACGGCATGGATTTCGTGCGCCGGCTGCTGCGCGACGTGCCGGCGCACCTGACACGCCAGGGCGTGCTGGTGCTGGAGATCGGGCACGAGCGCCAGCACTTCGAGGACGCCTTCCCGCACCTGGGCCCGGCCTGGCTGCCCACGAGCGCAGGCGACGACCAGGTGCTGCTGCTCACGCGCGAGATGCTGACCGCGCTGGTGGAGGTGCAGCCGTGATCACGCTGCGCAACGTCACGCTGCGCCGCGGCGCCAAGGTGGTGCTGGAGGGCGCCAACGTCACGCTGAACCCGGGCGAGAAGGTGGGCCTGGTGGGGCGCAACGGCGCGGGCAAATCGAGCCTGTTCGCGCTGATGGCCAACCGGCTGCACGCCGATGCCGGCGACTTCGAGATGCCGCCGACCTGGCGCCTGGGCGAGGTGGCGCAGGCCATGCCCGAGACCGAGCAGCCGGCCACCGACTTCGTGCTGGACGGCGACCTGCCACTGGTGGAGGCGCGCGACGCCCTGGCCGCCGCCGAGGCCGGCAACGACGGCCACGCGATCGCCGAGGCGCACGTGAAGCTGGAGGAAGCCGGCGCCTTCGACGCGCGCTCGCGCGCACAGGCCCTGCTCCTGGGCCTGGGTTTCAAGCTGCAGCAGCTCGACGCCCCGGTGAACAGCTTTTCCGGTGGCTGGCGCATGCGGCTGCAGCTGGCTCGGGCCCTGATGTGCCCGGCCGACCTGCTGCTGCTGGACGAGCCCACGAACCACCTGGACCTGGACGCGCTGGTGTGGCTGGAAGGCTGGCTGCAGCGCTTCAAGGGCACACTGCTGGTGATCAGCCACGACCGCGAATTCCTGGACGCCATCACCGGCGTCACGCTGCACCTGGAGAACGCCAAGCTCGACCGCTACGGCGGCAACTACACGGCCTTCGAAAGCATGCGTGCCGAGCGGCTGAGCCAGCAGGCCTCGGCCTACGACCGGCAGCAGGACAAGATCGCGCAGCTGCAGCGCTTCATCGACCGCTTCAAGGCCAAGGCGACCAAGGCCAAGCAGGCGCAAAGCCGCGTCAAGGCGCTGGACCGCATGGAAAAGCTGGCGCCGGTGCTCACCGCGAGCGACTTCAGCTTCGAGTTCCGCGAGCCGGCGAACCTGCCCAACCCGATGCTGAGCCTGCGCGCGCTGGAGTGCGGCTATCCGACGGAGGACGGCGGCTCGGTGACCATCGTGCGCAACGCGAACCGCACGGTGCTGGCGGGGCAGCGCATCGGCATCCTGGGCGCGAACGGGCAAGGCAAGTCCACGCTGGTGAAGACCGTGGCGCGCGAGCTGGCGCCGATCGCCGGCACGCTGACCGAGGGCAAGGGGCTGACCATCGGCTACTTCGCGCAGCAGGAGATGGACCTGCTGCACGCGGAGGACACGCCCCTGTCGCACATGGTGCGGCTGGCCAAGGTGGTGAGCCCGCAGGCACGCGAGCAGGAGCTGCGCGACTTCCTGGGCCAGTTCCGCTTCGGCGGCGAGATGGCCGCGCAGCCGGTGGGCACGCTCTCCGGCGGCGAGAAAGCGAGATTGGTGCTGGCGAGCCTGGTGTGGCAGAAGCCCAACCTGCTGCTGCTGGACGAACCGACCAACCACCTGGACCTGACCACGCGCGAGGCGCTGTCGATGGCGCTCAACGAGTTCGAGGGCACCGTCATGCTCGTGAGCCACGACCGCGCCCTGCTGCGCGAGGTGTGCGACGAGTTCTGGCTGGTGAGCCGTGGCGGCGTGGAGCCCTTCGACGGCGACCTGGACGACTACCAGCGCTGGCTGCTGGAGCAGGCGAAGGAAGCGGCGCGGGCGCTGAAGGACGCCGCGACGGCCCAGGCGGCGGCCGAAGCCGCGGCGGCCGGCGAGGCGCCGGTGAACCGCAAGGAAGAGCGCAAGGCCGCGGCGGCGCAGCGGCAGAAGCTCAACGAGCAGGCCAAGCCGATCAAGAACGAGCTGAAGAAGGTCGAAACCCGGCTGGCCAAGGCCACCGAGGAGCGCGACGCCGCCCTCGCCTCGCTGGGCGCGGCGGACCTCTCTCCCCAACAGCGCGCGGATGCCGGAAGGCAGCTGAAGACACTGGAGGAGGAGATCGAGGAGCTCGAAATGCGTTGGCTGGAGCTGGGGGAGCAGTTGGAGCAGTTGGCGGGGTGATTTGCGGGGCCGAGGCCCATTTTTCGCTCCCACCGCGAATCCTCCCGCCCCCTTCTCGCCTCTTGTCCTCCGGAAGCCACTCCCGGCTTCGCAACCGGAGGAATTCATGCTCTACCTGAAAAACATGTCCACGCCGCATCGGCTCGTGCGCGTGCTGCTGGCCCTGGCCGGCGCCGCGCTGCTGCTGGCCGGTGTCCTGGGATCCGCGCTGCTGCTGCCGCTGGGCGGCGTGCTCGTCGTGCTCGCGCTCACGGGCCTGGTCGGCTGGTGCCCGATGTGCGCCGCCATCGACTTCACCCGCCGCCGGCACTGAGCATGACGGCCTTCAGCGACACGCTCGTCAGCCAGGCGATGCAGGGCGACCCGCAGGCGCTGGACGGGCTGCTGCGCCGCAGCCAGCCCGACCTGCGGCGCTACGCGCGCCGCTTCTGCCTGGCCTCCGACGTGGACGACGCGGTGCAGGAGTCCCTGATCCGCATCACCCAGCGCCTGCCGCAGCTGCGCGCCGCAGCGGCGCTCTCCGGCTGGCTCATGACCATGGTCCGGCGCGAGTGCATGCGCCTGGCGCACCTGGTCTGGCGCATCGAGCCGTCAGGCGAGGCGTTGATGGCCCGGCTCGCCACGCGCTGCGACGAGGGCCTGCGCCTGGACCTCGGCCGCGCGCTGGAGTACCTGCCCGCGCATTACCTGGAAATCGTGCTGCTGCGCGATTTCGAGGAGCTGTCGCTGCAGGACATCGCCGCGCGCACCGGCGAGAGCATTGCCTGCGTCAAGAGCCGCCTGCACCGGGCCCGGACCCTGGTCCGCGAATACCTCGGCACGCCACGCTGAATCGGGCATGTCGATGCCTCCGCCACCACCGGAAAGCTCTGAGCCGGCGTGACGCCGGGCGCTCTCCTCAGGCCACCGCAGCTCCCTGCGCCGGCATCCCCGAGGCGCCCTCGTCCCGCTGCACGTACTGCGCCACGAAGCGCCGCGTGCGCCCGTCCGGAAACTGGATCGCCACTTCTTCGGCGCTGGCCGAGGCGACGCGGCCGCTGCCGTAGCGCGGCACGCGCACCGGGTCACCGACCTGGAATGGGGCCGGCGTTGACAACGACAGCGGCTTGCCGGGCTTGCGCAGGCTGGGCGGGGCGGCCGCGGCGACCGGCGCTTCGGGCAGGGCCGAGGCC
>JAEYPG010000434.1 GCA_023410975.1 Pseudomonadota bacterium | reverse complement strand
GAGCTCGCGCTCCAGGTGCATGTAGTGCGCGCCGGGCAGGTGGCCTTCGGCATAGGCGCGCTCGCCGGCAGCGGGATCGGCCAAGTCGAAGCCGCAGTCCAGCAGCAGCAGGGGCTGGTTCGAGCGCTGCAGGGCCTGCAGCTCGGCGGCGGTGATCAGGGTGCGGTGGGCCATGGGCGGGAAGTCTCCTTGTCGACGGGCGGCATTGTGTGGCGGCGCGGCTCGCGCCACTGCGGCGGCTCAGCGGCTTTGCGCCGTCGCGGCGGGGGTGGCCGGTGCCTCCTGCGCGGGCCGGCTGCGCAGCCAGGTGGCGGCCAGGCCGGCGGCGATGATGAGCCCGACGCCAGCCAGCGCGCCGAGCGTGAGCGGGTCTCCGAACACCAGCACGCCCAGCACGCAGGAGAAGACGATGCCGCTGTACTGCAGGCTGGCGTTGCTGAGCGTGCGGCCGATGGCGTAGGCGCGCGTCATCATCATCTGCCCCACGGTGGCCAGCAGCCCGATGGCAGCCAGCAGCAGCAGGCCTTGCGCACTGTGTGCGTGCACGCCGGTGAAGGCCATCGCCAGCGCGCCGGCGGCCATGCCGCCCAGCGAGAAGTAGAAGACGATGCGGTACTCGGGTTCGCCCGCGCGCCCCAGCGCCTGTACCTGCAGGTACGCCGAGGCGGCGAGCATGCCCGACACCAGCCCGGCCACGCCGTAGCCGAGCTGCTCGCGCGTCAGCGTCGGCTTGAGCACCAGCACCACGCCGGCAAAGCCCGCCAGCACCGCGGCCACCAGCCGCGCGTCCACGGGCCGTCCGCGGCCCAGCAGCAGCGCGCTCCCCACCAGGAGGGCTGCCATCCATACCGAGGACATGTAGTTCAGCGTCATGGCGGTGGCCAGCGGCAGCCCGGCCAGGGCGTGGAACCACAGGCCCAGCGCGCACACGCCGGTGAGGCTGCGCTTGCCGTGCTGCGCGATCAGCCGCGTGCGCAGCGTGCCGCCGCGCAGCGGCGTCATCACGGCGATGAAGATCGCGCCGACGAGGCCGCGATAGAACACGATCTCCGCCGTGGCGTAGTGCGCCGAGGCGAGCTTGATGCACAGCCCCATGACGGCGAAAAGAAGGGAGGCGCAAAGGATCAACAACGGGGCGGCCATCCCGCGATTGTCGATGCCTCAAAAACAACGGCCGCCGAGGTGGCGGCCGTGGTCAAGAAGAGGGCGCTTGGAACCGGCTGATCAGGCTGCCTCGCGCAGCGGCACCTCTTCGGGCTGGGGACGGGACTGCAGGCGCTGCAACTGGGCGCGGGCGTGTGGCAGCAGCCGCTCGCGGCGGTCCACGTAGGCGTCGAGCAGTGCGTCCTCGTCGCGCGGCGGGTCCATGCGTCGCAGCAGCATCTCTTCCCAGCGCATGCCGGCCATCAGGCGGCGCCGGCCCTCGGCAAAGAAGCTCCACCAGACGGGACTGTTGGGCTCCAGGCGCAGGCCCTGGAAGAGGGCATGGCGGCAGGCGCGCCGTCGAGCCTGCAGGGCCTGCGCCGCATGCTGCGGCGCACCGGCCAGGGGCATCACTTCCGCCAGCGCCGCGTCGCGCGCGGCGACGAAGGCCAGCAGCTCCCGCAACGCGGCGCAGCGCAACTGCGGGCGCTCGCGCCTAAGGCCTTCAATCTTGTCGAGGTAAATGCGGATCGTCTGGTGATCGTCGCGAACCGTGTTGCTTAGCGCCTGCATGGATTGGGTACCTCCCAAAGGGGGATTTTCAGCGCAGGCAAACGGTGTGCCAGACCTTCGAACGCCGGGGGTATTCCGGGCCGCCTTCAACCTCGAACGGAGGGAGGCAGGGGCTGCCGGCACCGCGTGCGGAGCCGGCAGCGGCAGCGCTCACCGGGCGGTGAGCGCCTCGCCCATGACGCGGCGGTACCACTCGTGGAAGTGCTGCATGCCGTCTTCCATCGGGCTCTGGTAGGGGCCGACCTCGTCTTCGCCGCGCTTGAGCAGCGCCAGCCGGCCGGCGTCCATGCGCTCGCCGATCTCGTCGTCCTCGATGCAGGTCTCCATGTAGGCCGCCTGCTGCGCCTCGACGAACTCGCGCTCGAAGGCCGCGATTTCCTCCGGGTAGTAGAACTCGACGAGGTTGACGGTCTTGGTGGTGCTGACCGGGAACAGCGTGGAGACCACCAGCACGTTCGGGTACCACTCGACCATGATGTTCGGGTAGTACGTCAGCCAGATCGCGCCCTGCGTCGGCCGATTGCCCTGGCCGTACTTGAGCACGGCCTCGTGCCACTTCTTGTACACGTCCGAACCCGGCTTGAAGGCGCCGTTGACGCCCACGGTCTGCACCGAGTATTCCTTGGCGAACTCCCAGCGCAGGTCGTCACAGGTGACGAAGCCGCTGAGGCCCGGGTGGAACGGGCCGACGTGGTAGTCTTCCAGATAGACCTCGATGAAGGTCTTCCAGTTGTAGTTGCACTCGTGCACCTGGACCTTGTCGAGCACGTAACCTTCGAAGTTGAGTGCCGCACGCGGGCCCATGCCGGCGAGGTCGGCCGCGATGTCGCGGCCGTTGTCCTCGAACACCAGGCCGTTCCAGGTCTTGACCTTGTAGTTGTTGAGGTTCAGGCAGGGGTCGTGCGAGAAGTGCGGCGCGCCCAGCAGCTGGCCGTGCAGGTCGTAGGTCCAGCGATGCAGCGGACACACGACACTTTGCTTGGTGTTGCCGCGGCCACGCAGCATCACGGCTTGGCGGTGGCGGCAGACGTTGGAGATCAGTTCCAGCCCCTTGGGGGTGCGGACCAGGGCCCGGCCTTCGCCTTCCTGCGGCAGCGCGTAGTAGTCGCCCACCTCCGGCACCGCCAGCTCGTGCCCGAGGTAGCGCGGGCCAGGCTGGAAGATCAATCGCTGTTCATTTCGGAACAACGCCTCGTCGAAGTAGGTGGAAACGGACAGTTGCGAGCGGCTGCGCTCAAGAGCTTCAAGGCTGATGCTCAGGTCGGACATGATCCCCAGGATCTCCAAAAACCAATGTCAACCCGCCCACCTCATGACTTGCAGGTGGGATGGAAATATGCCTTCCGAGCGGAAGGCAAGAGGCGGATTGTAGCCGGGGCCCCCCCGGGGGCCTTGACACAAGCAAAGCCCTTGAAAACATCTGGCGCTCCCTAGCGTGACGTAACACCTTGACGCAACGGGCTTGTTGCGCTCTCGCCACGACCCCGGACGGCCGTGTGGAAGGGGCGAGAAAGGCGGGCTGACTACAATCACGCCTCGCTTTTTTCGCACCACGAAATGCCGCGCCCGCCAGCTTCTGACAAACAACCCCCGGTTCCCGCCAGCTACGAAGACGCGCTGGCCGAGCTGGAGCGCCTGGTGCAGGCGATGGAAGACGGCCAGCTCCCGCTGGACCGTCTCCTCGACAGCTACAAGCGCGGCGCCGAACTGCTGGCCCTGTGCCGCGGCCGGCTGCAAGCGGTGGAGGAGCAGGTGAAGCTGCTGGAGGACGGGCAGCTCAAGCCCTGGACGGGCACATGAACACATCAAATTTGGACGACTGGGTGCACTCCGTGCTCGACGAGGTCGAGTCGGCGCTGCAGCGCTGGGTGCCGGCGGATGCGCCGGCGGGGCTGGGACAAGCCATGCGCTACGGCGTGCTCGATGGCGGCAAGCGGCTGCGCCCGCTGCTGGTGCTGGCGGCTTGCGAGGCCGTGGACGGCCAGCGCGAGGCGGCGCTGCGCGCGGCGGTGGCGGTGGAGCTGATCCACGCCTACTCGCTGGTGCACGACGACCTGCCCTGCATGGACAACGACGTGCTGCGCCGGGGCAAGCCCACGGTGCATGTGCGCTACGGCGAGGCGCAAGCAATGCTTGCCGGCGACGCGATGCAGGCCCTGGCCTTCGAGGTGCTCACGCCCGAAGGCGGTGCGATCGCCCCGGCGCTGCAGGCGCGGCTGTGCGCTCTGCTGGCGCGCGCAGCCGGACACGCGGGCATGGCCGGCGGCCAAGCCATCGACCTTGCCAGCGTGGGCCGCACGCTCGATGAAGAAGCATTGCGCGACATGCACCGGCGCAAGACCGGCGCGCTGCTGCAGGCCAGCGTGGTCATGGGCGCTGCCTGCGGCCACCCGTCGGCCGAGGCGCTGGCAGCGCTGTCGGAGTACGGCGCGGCGCTGGGCCTGGCCTTCCAGGTCGTGGATGACATCCTGGACGTGACGCAAGAGTCCCACACGCTGGGCAAGACCGCCGGCAAGGACGAGCACGCCAACAAGCCGACCTATGTCTCGGTACTGGGCCTGGACGCGGCGCGGCGCCACGCTTGCGAGCTTCGTGACCAGGCCCGTGCGGCGCTGGCGCGCTCGGGGCTGGTTTCTGCCCGCCTGGCCGCCCTGGCCGACAAGGTCGTGGACCGCGACAGTTGACGAGAGGACCGGCGCCGCGCGCCGCACTACCGCACCGATGAACGCCCATCCCCTGCTCGAAACGATCAACGCCCCGGCCGACCTGCGCCGCCTTTCGCGCGCGGAGCTCAAGCTGCTGGCGCACGAGCTGCGCGACTTCGTGCTGCAGAGCGTGAGCCGCACCGGCGGCCACCTCTCCAGCAACCTCGGCACGGTGGAGCTCACCATCGCGCTGCACGCGGTCTTCGATACACCTTACGACCGCCTGGTGTGGGACGTGGGCCACCAGACCTACCCACACAAGGTCCTCACCGGCCGGCGCGAGCGCATGGGCACGCTGCGCCAGCTCGGCGGCATCAGCGGCTTCCCGCGCCGCGACGAGAGCGAGTACGACACCTTCGGCACCGCGCACAGCTCCACGTCGATCTCCGCGGCGCTGGGCATGGCGCTGGCCTCGCAGCTCAAGGGCGAGAACCGGCGTGCAGTGGCCGTCATCGGCGACGGCGCCATGACCGCCGGCATGGCCTTCGAGGCGCTGAACAACGCCGGCGTGCCGCACGCGGGTGTGCCGGCCAACATGCTGGTGGTGCTCAACGACAACGACATGTCGATCAGCCCGCCGGTAGGTGCGCTCAACAAGTACCTGGCGCGGCTGATGAGCGGCAAGTTCTACGCCGCCGCCCGCGAGGGCGCCAAGAGCGTGCTCAGGAATGCACCGCCGCTGCTGGAGCTCGCGCGCCGGCTGGAGGAGCATGCCAAGGGCATGGTGATCCCGGGCACGATCTTCGAGGAGTTCGGCTTCAACTACGTCGGCCCCATCGACGGCCACGACCTCGACGCGCTGATCCCCACGCTGGAGAACCTGCGCGACAAGAAGGGCCCGCAGTTCCTGCACGTGGTGACGAAGAAGGGCTACGGCTACAAGCTGGCCGAGGCCGATCCGATCGCCTACCACGGCCCTGGCAAGTTCGACCCGGCGCTGGGCCTGGTGAAGCCGGCGACGCCGCCCAAGCCGACCTTCACCCAGGTCTTCGGCCAGTGGCTGTGCGACATGGCCGCTGCCGATCCGAAGCTGGTGGGCATCACGCCGGCGATGCGCGAGGGCTCGGGCATGGTGGAGTTCCACCAGCGCTTCCCGCAGCGCTACTTCGACGTGGGCATCGCCGAGCAGCAC
Source organism: Pseudomonadota bacterium (assembly GCA_023410975.1). Taxonomy (GTDB): domain Bacteria; phylum Pseudomonadota; class Gammaproteobacteria; order Burkholderiales; family Burkholderiaceae_C; genus Azohydromonas. The sequence goes on along the minus strand of JAEYPG010000434.1, from coordinate 9,605 downwards.
GCCGTGACCTTCGCCGCGGGCCTGGCCTGCGAGGGGCTCAAGCCCGTGGTGGCGATCTACTCCACCTTCCTGCAGCGCGCCTACGACCAGCTCATCCACGACGTGGCGCTGCAGAACCTGCCGATGGTGTTCGCGCTGGACCGCGCGGGCCTGGTGGGCGCCGACGGCGCCACGCACGCCGGGGCCTACGACATCGCCTACCTGCGCTGCATTCCCAACGTCAGCCTGCTGGCGCCGGCCGACGAGGACGAGTGCCGTACCGCGCTGACCACTGCCCACCGTCAGCAGCATCCCGTGGCCGTGCGCTACCCGCGCGGCGCCGGCGTGGGCAAGACGGTGCAGCCGGGCTTCGCGGAATGGGCCTGGGGCAAGGGCGAGGTGCGCCGCCGCGGGCAGCGCGTCGCGATCCTGGCCTTCGGCACGCTGCTGTACCCGGCGCTGGAAGCCGCCGAGAAGCTCGACGCCACCGTGGCCAACATGCGCTTCGTCAAGCCGCTGGACACCGCGCTGGTGGCGGAGCTGGCGCGCACGCACGAGGCCATCGTCACCGTGGAGGAGGGCTGCCTGCCGGGCGGCGCCGGCGCGGCGGTGATGGAAGCGCTGCAGGCCGCCGGACTGGACACGCCGGTGCTCTCGCTGGGCCTTCCCGACGAGTTCATCGAGCACGGCGACCCGGCCAAGCTGCTGGCCATGGTGGGCCTGGACGCCGCAGGCATCGAGCAGGCGGTGCTCAAGCGCTTCGGCCAGAAGCCGGTGCTGGTGCCGTCGGTGCGGCCGGCCGTCAACAGCTGAAAGTAGAAAAAGGCCGGCCCGAGCCCGATTCCCGAGTAGTCATGACCCATCCTTCCGACGCGCTGCACATCCCCGACACCCAGAGCGAACGCGACGAGCGGCGTCTGGCGATCCAGCGCGTGGGGGTCAAGGACGTGCGCTACCCGCTGCTGCTGCGCGTGGCCGGCCAGGCCCAGCCCGTCACGGCGCAGTGGGACCTGGACGTGCGGCTGCCGGCGGACCAGAAGGGCACGCACATGTCGCGCTTCGTGGCCTGGCTCAACGAGCTTGACGCCGCCCAGCAGCCGCTGGACGCACCGCTGCTGCAGGCGCAGCTGGCGGCGATGCTGGACAAGCTGCAGGCGGACGAGGGCCGCATCGAGGCGCGCTTCCCGTTCTTCCTGAAGAAGCGCGCGCCGGTGTCGGGCGTGCAGAGCCTGCTGGACTACCAGGGCCGCTGGATCGCCGAGGCGCGCGGCGGCCGCACGGCGGTCTGGGCCGAGGTGGGCGTGCCGGTGAAGAGCCTGTGCCCCTGCAGCAAGGAAATATCGGACTACGGCGCGCACAACCAGCGCTCGCTGGTGACGATCCGCGCCGAGCTGCTGCAGCCCATCGAGTGGCACGAGCTGGTGCGCTTTGCCGAGGAAAGCGCCTCCAGCGAGATCTGGCCGCTGCTCAAGCGCAGCGACGAGAAGTGGATCACCGAGCGCGCCTACGAGAACCCGCGCTTCGTCGAGGACCTGGTGCGCGAGGTCGCGCTGCGCCTGAATGCCGAGCCGCGCATCGGGCGCTACAGCGTGGACGTCGAGAACTTCGAGAGCATCCACAACCACTCGGCTTACGCGCGCATCGAGCGCGAATAAGCCGCTTGCGCCCTCAGCGCGCCGTCGCCCGGCGCCGCACGCACTCCAGATAGGCCTGCCCGTCCGGCGGCAGCCCCGTGCGCTGGGAGGCCCAGATCATCTCGCCCAGGCACTCCATCACCTCGTGCTGCGCCTCGTGCGCCGACCCCAGCTTGGCCGCCAGCAGCTCGAAGGCCTGCTTGATGCCGCGCGGCTGGTCGATGGACACCTGCTCCGAGATGGACAGGTGCATGGACAGGTGCAGGAAGGGGTTCACGCGGCCGTCCTCCACCTTGTAGTCCGCCGCCAGCGCGGCCTCCACGTCGGAGAGCTCGCCGTGGTACTCGGGGTGCTCGGCCACCCAGGGCGCGGCCACGGCTTCCATCGGGGTGAGCACGCCGCCTTCGCGGTGCTTGCGCCAGACCTCGCAGAAGAAGCGGCGCACGTCGTGTTGGGAGGGTTGGAACATCCCGCGATTGTCGCCGCCGGCCATGCCCGGGGACGGCGCGCTGGCATGGCGCGCGCACCCGGGCCGATCCCGCAGCCGGTCCGCGAGCCGCCCGGTGGGACGGCGGTGCGCGGCAGCGGTCAGGCAAGCGCCGCGGCTCAGCGCCAGTCGTCGTCGATGCGCCAGGCCGGCACGCGCCAGTCGAGCGCCAGCGCCACCAGCCGCAGGCTGCTGGCCACCAGCGCGCCGGCGGCCAGGGCCGCCTCGTCCGAGCCACCCAGCGCGTGCACGCCTACCACGGCCCAGCCGCCGGCGAAGGCCAGCACGGCGTAGGGGCGGTGGTCGCTGAAGGCGGCCGGGATCTGGTTGCACACGATGTCGCGCAGCACCCCGCCGAAGGTGGCCGTCATCACGCCCATGACCACGGCGATGAGCGCCGGCATCTGCGCCTGCAGCGCGATCTGCGTGCCGCTGGCGGCGAACAGGCCCAGCCCCAGCGCGTCCGGCCACAGCATGGCGCGCTCCGTGGGCTGCAGATGCCGCGCGCGCATGAACTGCATCGCGACCAGCGTCAGCCCCAGCAGCACCCAGACCCAGCCCGCGTGCTGCACCCAGAAGAACGGGCGCCGGTCCAGCAGCACGTCGCGCAGCGTGCCGCCGCCGAAGGCCGTGAGCCCCGACACCACGCACACGCCCACCGCGTCGAGCCGCTTGCGCGCGGCCTCGACCAAGCCCGAGAGCGCGAAGGCCAGCGTCGCCATGACCTCGATGGCCAATTGCGCCGTGGACAATGCGCCCCACCAGTCCGGAAGTTGTCCCATCCCCTGCCTGCCCTCCAGTGCCGCGGCGCGCATTGTCGTCGTGGCCTCGGTCCTGCCCGTGCCCCGTCCTGCCTTGCCCCGCCATGCTGCTGCCGCCCGTGATCACTGACTCCTCGTTCTATGCCGTGGCCGTGCCGGCGGTGCTGCTCATGGGGCTGGCCAAGAGCGGCTTCGGCGCCGGCTTCGGCGCGCTGGCGGTGCCGCTGATGGCGCTGGCGGTGCCGGTGCCGCAGGCGGCGGCCATCATGCTGCCGCTGCTGGCGGTGATGGACGCGCTGGGCCTGGCGGTGTTCCTCAAGGAGTTCGACCGGCGCCTGATCAAGCTGCTGCTGCCCGCCGGGCTGCTGGGCACGGTGCTGGGCACGGTGCTGTTCAACCTGCTTTCGGCCAAGGTGGTGGCGGGGATGGTGGGTGGGATCACGCTGGCGTTCCTGGCCATCCGCTGGTTCTTCCCGCCGCGCGCGGACGCGCCGCCGCCGCCGCGCTGGCTGGGCTTCGTGCTCGGCCTGACCTCGGGCTTCACCAGCTTCGTGGCCCACGCGGGCGGGCCGCCGGCGGCCTTCTACCTGCTGCCTCTGCGGCTGACGCCGATCCAGTTCACGGCCACGACGGCGGTGTTCTTCACCGCGGTGAACACCTCCAAGTGGATCCCCTACGCGTGGCTGGGCCTGATCGACCTGCGCAACCTCGCCACGTCGCTGGTGCTGATGCCGCTGGCGCCCGTGGGCGTGTGGCTGGGCGTGCACGTGGTGCGGCGCATCTCGCAGCGCGTCTTCTACGGGCTGTTCTCGCTGGGGATGCTGCTCACGGGGGTGAAGCTGCTGTGGGACGCCGTGGCGTGAGCGCCTGATTCATCCCGCCGCCGGCGGCCGGGAAGGCGCCGCGGCGGGCGTGGCCTCCGGGGCGGGGGCCCTGCGCGCTTGCGCCAGCGCCTCCTCGCGCTCCTCGCGCTCGCGGGCCCACAGCGTTTCCAGCTGCTCGCGTCCCTGGCGCGCCATGGCGATCATCCGCTGCTCGTCGCGGAAGTGCGGCGCCATCTGCTCCAGCAGCTCCACGCTGTGCTCACGGAAGCGCTGCGCCTGGTTGCGCGCGTAATCGCGGTCGTAGCCCATGAGCTCCAGCACGCTGCGCGCGCTGGCCAGCGCGGCGTCGAAGGTCTCGCGCTCGATCAGCGTCACGCCGCGCGAGCGCAGGCCGTAGTAGTGCGTCACGTTGCGTGCACGGGCGACGACCTGCAGCTGCGGGAAGTGCTGCTTCACCAGGTCCACCACCGCCAGGCTCTGCGCGACGTCGTCGATGGCCACCACCATCACGCGCGCCTGCTCCGCGCCGGCAGTGCGCAGCAGGTCCAGCCGCGTGGCGTCGCCGAAGAACACGGGCCAGCCGAAGCGGCGCACCGTCTCCACTTGGTCGGCGTCGTGCTCCAGCACGGTGGCGGCCAGGCCCTGCGCCGCCAGCAACCGGCCCACCACCTGCCCGTAGCGGCCGAAGCCCGCAATGATCACCGGCGCATGCTGCGGTTCTTCCATCACCGGCAGCTCGCCGCGCTCGCGCTGGCGCGCCAGGCGCGGGCACAGCCAGCGGTCGCTGGCCTTGAGCAGCAGCGGCGTGAGCGCCATCGACAGCGCCACCGCCGCTACCAGCAGCGAGGCGGTGCCTGCATCCATCACCCCGCGCTGCGCCGCAGCCTGGAACACCACGAAGCCGAACTCCCCGCCCTGCGCCAGCAGCAGCACGAACACCGGGCGCTCGGCCGGCGGCAGCTTCATCGGCACCGTCATGGCGGTGAGCAGCAGCGCCTTGAGCGACACGAACACCACCACCACCACGGCCAGCGCCAGCGGGCGCTGCATCACCACGGCGAAGTCCACGCTCATGCCCACGGCCATGAAGAACAGGCCCAGCAGCAGGCCCTTGAAGGGCTCCAGGTCGGTCTCGATCTGGCGCCTGTACTCGCTGTCGGCCAGCAGCACGCCGGCGAGGAAGGCGCCCAGCGCCATCGACAGCCCCGCAGCCTGCATCAGCGCCGCGATGGCCACCACCAGCAGCAGCGAGGCGGCGGTGAACACCTCCGGCGTGCGGCTGCGCGCGCTCCAGCGCAGCGCCGGACGCAGCAGCAGCCGACCGCCCAGCACCACGGCGCCGATCACCAGTGCCGCGCGCAGCGCCGCCGGCCAGCCGGCCCAGCCGTCTGCGTGCACGGCTTCGCGCGGCACACCGGCCAGCAGCGGGATCAGCGCCAGGATCGGGATGGCGGCGATGTCCTGCAGCAGCGCCACGCCCAGCACACCCCCGCCTGCGGCGGTGCCCTTGAGATTGCGCTCGGCCAGCTCGGTCAGCCCGATGGCGGTGGAGGACAACGCCAGCCCCAGTGCAGCGATCAGCGCCATGCGCCCGGGCGCGCCGTCCAGCAGCATCGCGGCGCCGGCCACCAGCGCCGCGGAGCCCAGCAGCTGCACGCTGCCCCAGCCGAAGATGGGCCGGCGCAGCGCCCACAGCCGTTTGGGCTCCAGCTCCAGCCCGACCAGGAACAGCATCAGCACCACGCCGAATTCGGAGAAGTGCAGCATCGCCTGTGCGTCGCCGGCGAGGTCCAGGCCCCAGGGGCCGACGACGATGCCGGCGCCCAGGTAACCCAGGATCGAGCCCAGTCCCAGGCGCCGCGCCAGCGGCACCGCGACCACGGCTGCGCCCAGGTACACCAGGCTCGATACCAGCCAGCCGCTGGAAGATTCCTCCATCACAGGCTCCCGGGAGTGAAACGGCGCAGGACGAACGGCGGCAACGGCAAGGGCATCGTCGAAAAGGCTTGTGAGACCGGGGAAACGCCACGATAGCCCATGCCACTGCCGTAACCGGTCGTGACTGTCTGTTGCGCAACCCGGCAGTACGCTGGAGTCCGTGTGTGCACTGGAGACCGGCGATGAAAGTGCTTCTCGTGGACGACCATCCCCTGATCCTGTCGGCGCTGCAGGGCGTCATAAGCGGATTGGGCAGCGACGTGAGCGTGAACACCGCCGCCAGCGCGCGCGAGCTGCGCCGCAAGCTGGCCGAGGATGCGGACTACGACCTGTTGCTGCTGGACCTGCAGCTCGGCGACGCCGACGGCTTCGAGGTGCTCTCGGAGATGCGGCGCGAGCACCCGGCGCTGCCGGTGGTGGTGGTGTCGGGCAGCGACCGCGCCGCCGACGTGCTGCGCGCCATCGACCTGGGAGCCATGGGCTTCGTGCCCAAGCGGGCCTCCAACGAGCTGCTGTTCGAGGCGCTGCGGCTGGTGATGTCGGGCGGCATCTTCGTGCCGCCGGTGCCCGCAGGCCTGGGCAGCGGCCTGTCCGGCCACGGCACGGTGCAGGAGCCGCCGCCGCTGCAGCCGCGTCCGCAGCTGGTGCACGCCGCGCAGGCTGGCGCGGCCGTCAGCGTCGCGGGCCTGACGCCGCGCCAGAACGAGGTGCTGGGCAAGCTGCTGCAGGGCCTGCCCAACAAGCTCATCGCGCGCGAGCTCAACCTCTCGGTGGAGACCGTCAAGGACCACGTGGCGGCCGTGCTGCGCGTGCTCAACGTCAGCACCCGCACCCAGGCCGTGCTCGCGGTGAGCCGCTTGTCGCAGCAGCATCAAGGCGGCGGCAGCTCCACGCCGCCGGCGCAGCGCTACTGAGGCCATGAGCACCGTGCTGCCGACGGGCGCGGCGGAGCTGCCGGCCACCGCGGCGGCCACGGCGCCCTCGCCGCAAGCCCTGCAACTGGAGCACGCGCGCGCTCTGTACGCGCAGACGCCCGCCACGCTGGCGGGCAACCTGGTGGGCGTGCTGCTGGTGGTGTTCTTCTTCGGCGGCGTGGCCGATCCGCTGCGGCTCTTCGGCTGGGTCGGCGTGATGGCGCTGCTGTGGTGCGTGCGCCTGGGGCACTACCTGCGCTTCCGGCGGCATCCCGATGCCGACGACGCCACGCTGCTGGCCTGGCGCAGCAGCTGGCGCACGCTGGCGCTGCTGCTGGGCGGGTGCTGGGGCGTGGCGGCATGGCTGTTCTGGGGGCTGGGCTCGCCTTCGCACCAGGTGGCGCTGCTGCTGATCATCTACAGCTACTGCGTGGGTTCGGTGCAGTTGCTGGCCGGGCAGCCGCGGGTGTTCGCCGCGTTCCTGTGCCTGGTGCTGCTGCCCACCGTGGCGCGCGTGGCCACTGATTCCGATCACCCCTTCCACCTGCAGCTGGCGCTGATCATCTGCGTGCTCTTCGGCGCCGTGTGGCTCATGGGCCACACCTACCGCAGCGCACTGGCGCAGGCCATCGACCTCAAGCTGCGCACCGACCAGCTCGCCGTGCAGTTGCGCGTGGAGAAGGCCGCCGCTGAGGAAGCGCGCCGCGCCGCCGAGGCCGCCAGCCGCGCCAAGACCCAGTTCTTCGCCGCCGCCAGCCACGACCTGCGCCAGCCGCTGCACGCGATGGGGCTGTTCGCCGAGACGCTGCGCCACCGCTGCAGCGACCCCGACGTGGCCTCGCTGGTCAACAGCATCAACGAGAGCGTGGATGCGTTGGAGGGCCTGTTCGGCGAGCTGCTGGACATCACCCGCATCGACACCGGCGGCGTGGAGCTCAAGCCCGAGGCGGTGAGGCTGCGCGACGTGTTCGCGCGGCTGCGGCTGCATTTCGAGCCGGCCGCCTTCGAGAAGGGCCTGGCGCTGGGCTTTCGCGGCGAGGCGAACGTGGTGCAGGCCGACCCGGTGGTGCTGGAGCGCATCCTGCGCAACCTGGTGAGCAACGCGATCCGCTACACCGAGGACGGCGGCGTGCTCGTGAGCTGCCGCCGTCGCGGCGACCGCCTGCTGCTGCAGGTTTGGGACAGCGGCATCGGCATCGCCGAAGCCAGCCTGCCGCGCATCTTCGACGAGTTCTACCAGGTCAACAGCCACCGCCCGCTGGAGCCGCACCAACGCAAGGGCCTGGGGCTCGGCCTGGCCATCGTCAAGCGGCTGGCCGACCTCATGGGCACGCCGCTGACGGTGCGCTCGCGCGTGGGCCACGGCACCGTCTTCAGCCTGGAAGTCCCGTCGGGCCGGATCGAGGCGCCGCCGGCCGAACGCCTGGCCGCGAGCCCCAAGATGCCGTTGGGCCTGAGCCTGCAGGGGCGGCTGATCGTGGTGGTGGAGGACGAGCCGCCCGTGCGCGAAGGCCTGACCGTGCTGCTCAAGGCCTGGGGCGCGGACGTGCTGGACTTCGACACGGTGGGCGCCGTCGAGGGCTGGGTACGCAGCGCCGCGCCGCCGCGGCCGGACCTGCTGATCGTGGACTACCGGCTGCCCGAGGCGCGCACCGGGCTGGAGGCGATGGGCCTGATCCGCGCGCGCTGGCCGGACCAGCGCCTGCCGGCCATCGTCATCACCGGCAGCAGCCTCAGCGGCCACGAGAACGAGGCCGAGGCGCACGACTTCCACCTGCTGATCAAGCCCGTGCTGCCCAACAAGCTGCGGGCCATGATCGGTTTCAAGCTCAACGAGCGCGCCGGGCGGAAATAGCCAATGAAAAGGGCCGCCCATGTACAGCGGGGCGGCCCCGGGGATCAGGCTGCCGCGGCCCGGCAGCGACGGCGGCGCGCGTCACGCTACTTGCACAGCCCCAGGATGCGCTCCTGCTGCGGGCACTGCTGCGCCGCGGGAGCGGGATTGACCACCGGCTGGATCACGCGGCCGGCGCGGGCATGCTCGCTCACGCAGCTGTTGAACTCGCGCACCATGGGCGCGTAGTAGCTCCAGCCCTTGCCCAGCGGCGGCAACGCGAGGTTGACCTCCTTCCACTTCGGGTGGCCTTCGGCCTGCAGCGTGGGGAAGTTCTGGCACAGCGCGCGCGCGAAGCGGCTGAGGTGGGCGGTGGTTTCGCTGCGGTCGTAGTTGAAGGTGACCAGGAAGGCCTTCACCGCCACGCCGGGCACGTCCTCGGCAAGCAGGTTGGGGTAGTTGCTGGCCTTCACCACCGAGGGGAAGTAGGTCTGCAGCGCGGCCTTGCTGGCGGGATTGGCGGCGTCGAACTTCAGCAGCCGGATGAGCTGGCGCGCTTCGGGCTTCATGTCCACCAGCAGCTTGGCCGGCTGCCCGGCCACGGCCACCACCACGTCGATGCTCTTGTCCACCGTGAGCTTGACCAGCGCGTCCTCGTTGCTGAGGTAGCTGGCCTGGCCGTCGGGCAGCGGCTTGCCGAACATCTGCTTGTACAGCGTGGTGGCCGACAGCGCGGTGCCGCTGAGCAGCGGGCCGACGTTGATCCTGGCGTCCTTGATCTCGTGCACGTTCTGCAGCGGCGAGTCGGCACGGGTGATGAAGTAGATCTCCTCGTTGTAGAGCGGCATGACCACGCGCAGCGGCTTGATGGTCTCGGCCGCCTGCGGGTTGCCGGCCGCGGCGCGGTCCAGGAAGGCCTGGTAGACGTCGGACTGCACCAGCGCGAGCTTCACGCCGGGCTCGCTGCGCAGCCGCTGCACGTTCTCTGCCGAGCCGGCGGAGGGCAGCGCCTCCAGCGCGATGTCGGCCCGCGGCGCCACGAAGCGCGCCAGGTCGCGGCCAATCTGGATGTAGGTGCCGCGCTCCGAGGCGGTGACGATCTTGTATTCGATGGACGCGGCCTGCGCGGCCAGCGCGAGCACGGTGCCCAGGGCCGCGGCGACGCTCTTGCGAATGGTGGCTCTCATGGTCTCTCTCCCTCCCGGAGTGGTTCAGGGTTCACACAGGCCCAGCG
>JAEYPG010000424.1 GCA_023410975.1 Pseudomonadota bacterium | reverse complement strand
TCCCGAACAGGACCGTGAAACACCTCAGCGCCGATGATAGTGCGGATTCCCGTGTGAAAGTAGGACATCGTCAGGCTAATATCCCAGCAAACGCCCCGGCCAACACATGGCCGGGGCGTTTTGCTTTTGGCACCGGAAAATCCATCGATACGCTTCTGCAATTCAGGCACCACCTCAAGCGCCTGTGAGCACGGGGATGGCGTTTCGGTCAGCGCTTGCCTTCGTCTTCGAGCTCCGGCACCAGCGCCCGTCCGCGGCCGCCGTCCGCCGCGTAAGCTGGCAGTACCGCACGCGCCACATCCTCCTGCATCCCGGCTTGGCACAGCGCCACGCACGCACCGCCCCAGCCCGCGCCGGTCATGCGTGCACCGAATACGGCCGGGTGCTGCTGCAGCAGGTCCACCAGGCGGTCCACTTCCGGAACCGAGACTTCGTAGTCGTCCCGCAGGCTCGCGTGCGAGGCGTTCATCAGCGTGCCGAAGCCGCGCGCGTCGCAGCCTGCCGCAGCCGACAGCACACGCTGGTTTTCGCTCACCACGTGCCGCGCACGGCGGCGCAGCGTCTCGTCGCCAAGCTGCTCCACGGCCGAGACGTACTCCACGTCGCGCAGCGCCGGCACGCCCAGCGCGGCGGCAGCGGCCTCGCACTCGGCCCGGCGCTGGTTGTAGCCGCTGGTGGCCAGTGAGCGGGCCACGCCCGAGTCCATGACCAGCACCGAGCTGCCTTCGGGCAACGGCACCAGTTGGCGGCGCAGCGTGCGCGTGTCCAGGAACAGCGCGCTGCGCGTGTCGGCCAGGCTGGACGCCATCTGGTCCATGATCCCGCAGCGCACCCCGGCATGCTCGATCTCCGCCCGCTGGGCCACCTGGGCGATGCGCACATCATCCAGGTCCAGTTCCAGCAGGTCGCGCAGCGCGCGCAGCACCGCCACCTCCAGCGCAGCGCTGGAGGACAGTCCTACCCCGATGGGCACGTCCGACACCACCAGGATGTCCAGCGCCGGCACCTCGAAACCCTCGTGCGCCGCCTCGATCAGCGTGCCGCTGACGTAGCGCGCGAAGGGGTTGTCATCGCCCGCGGGCGCATCGGCGCCGGGCACGAACTCCACCGTGCGGTCGTAGGCCACGGCATGCACCCGGCTTTTGGCACCGGCACTGCGCCGCATCGCCACGCGCGTGCTTTGCGGAATGGCGATGGGCAGCACGAAGCCCTCGTTGTAGTCGGTGTGCTCACCCAGCAGGTTCACGCGGCCCGGGGCGCGCGCGTAGACCTCGGGCCGGCTGCCGAAGACGTCTTGGAAAGTGGTCATCAGAACCTCGCTTCCACTTGCTGCAGTTCCGCCGCCTTGTCTTCCGGCAGCGCGTCCATCGCGAAGAAGCCGGCGGCGATCTCGGTGCCGGCCAGGTACTTCAGGCGGTCGCGGGTGCGGTAGGGCGGATAGATCTGCGCATGCAGGTGCCATTCGGGATGGGGCTCGCCGTCGGTGGGCGCCTGGTACCACGCCATCAGGTACGGGAAAGGCCGCTGCCACAGGCCGTCGTACTTCAGCAGCACAGTCTTGAGCGCGCGGGCGAGATCGGCGCGCTGCGCGTCCGACAGTCGCGTGAAGTCGCGTACCGGCTCGATGGGCGCGATCCACACCTCGTAGGGATAGCGCGCGCACACCGGCACGAAGGCTGCGGCGTGCGGCCCCTGGTAGAGGATGCGCCGACCGTCCTGCAGCTCGGCCTGGATATGCTCGGCCAGCAAGCCATGGCCGCTCTCCTCCCAATGCGCCAGCGCCTGCTGCTGCATGCGCGCGGGCACCGGCGGCAGTACCGGGTAGGCGTAGATCTGGCCGTGCGGGTGGTGCAGCGTTACGCCCACCTCGGCGCCGCGGTTCTCGAAGGGCAGCACGTAGGCGATGCCCTCGCGCTGGCCCACCACGCGCGTGCGGTCGGCCCACACCTGCAGCAGCAGCTCGATGTGCGGCAGCGGCAGGGCGCCCAGCGAGCCCTTGGGGTCCTTGGCGAACACGACCACCTCGCACTGCCCGGCCGCCGGCGCGCTGGGCACGATCAGCGCCGGCAGTTCGGCCGCACCGGCCCGCACTGGCGCCAGCGAGGGGAATCGGTTGTCGAACACCGCAACGTCCCAGGGCGCATCCGGCAACTCCGTTGGATTCGCGGGATCGACGGTGACGGCCAGCGGGTTGTACTCGGGCGGTGGCAGGAAGGTGCGCCCCTGGCGGTATGCGGCATAGGTCACCCACTCGCCGCGCAATGGGTGCCAGCGCAGGTGCGGCGCGCCCGCCAGCGGTTCGGCGAACGGGCTGGGCGCGGCAATGTCGCCTTCCAGCGGCGCCTGCGCGTACAGCGTCAGCCGCCGGCCATCGGGTTTGAGAAGCTCTCGGCTGAACATGGACGTTGGCGCTCCGGGGACGGTTGAGGCGCTCACACCACGCCGGGAATGTGGGTGGCGGAGATCTTCGTGGCCGCCGCAATGCGCTCGATCGGGATCTTGGGCGTGCGGTCGGCCGTCAACAGTCCGTTGGCTTCCTGGAAGGTGTCGGCGAACTGCGTGTAGCAGAAGCCGCTGAACAGCGCCGTGTGGATGATGGTGTGCAGCAGCGCCTCGTACTGGCGCGCGAAGGTCTCCTCGTCCATGGCCGAGCTGTAGCCCCAGGTGGAGGTCACGCCGGCTTCGGGCTTCTTGATGAAGCGGATGCCGCCGAACTCGGTGAGCATGATGGGCTGTCCCCGGTGCGGATAGCCGTCCAGCGTGAGGATGCGCCCGCCGGGGCGGCGCCGGTCGAAGAGCTGGTCGGTCTTGTTCTCGCCGCCATAGCGCTGGCGCATGTGGTCGAGGTTGGCGTCGTAGTCGTGGATGCCGATGATGTCCGTGGCGCTCGACTCCCAGCCGTCGTTGCCGATCACCGGGCGCGTCGCGTCGAGCGTTTTGGTCAGGTGGTAGAGCGCCTCCACCGCATGGCGGTGCTCGCGCACGGCGGTGAGGTCCGGCACGCCCCAGCTCTCGTTGAAGGGCACCCACACGATGACGCAGGGGTGGCTGTAGTCGCGGTCGATCGCCTCCGTCCACTCGCGGATGAGCCGCTTGATGGCGGTGCGCGTGAAGCGGTAGGGCGAGGGCATTTCCTCCCACACCAGCAGCCCCAGCCGGTCGGCCCAGTACAGGTAGCGCGGGTCCTCGATCTTCTGGTGCTTGCGCACGCCGTTGAAGCCCATGGCCTTGGCCAGCTCCACGTCGCGCCTGAGCGCCGCGTCGTTGGGCGCGGCCAGCAGCGTGTCGGGCCAGTAGCCCTGGTCCAGCACCAGGCGCAGGTTGTAGGGCCGCCCGTTGAGCATGAAACGGTCGCGCAGGATCGTCACGGTGCGCAACGCGGTGTAGGACGCGAACTCGTCGACCACCGTATCGCCGTGCAGCAGCCGGATGCGCGCGTCGATGAGCGTGGGCCGTTCGGGGCTCCACAGCAGCTC
>JAEYPG010000422.1 GCA_023410975.1 Pseudomonadota bacterium | reverse complement strand
GTACTGGCCGTGGCGGTGCTGGGCGCGACGCTGCACTGGGCCCTGCCAGCCTGGCGCGAGGCGCCTGCCGAGGGCGCAAGCGCCGCCGCGTCCGGTGGCGGCTGGGAAGCCTGGAGCGCCGAGCGTGTGCGCACGCTGCAGGCGCAGGGCCGGCCGGTGTTCGTGGACTTCACGGCCGCCTGGTGCGTGACCTGCCAGATCAACAAGCGCGGCACGCTGGCCGACGCCACGGTGCGCGCCGATTTCGAGCTGCACGACGTGGCGCTGCTGCGCGCGGACTGGACGCGGCGCGACGCGGCCATCGGCGCCGAGCTGGCGCGCCTGGGACGCAGCGGCGTGCCCGTCTATGCGCTGTACCCGGCCGGCGGCGGCGCGCCGCAGCTGCTGACGGAAGTGCTGTCGGTGGCCGAGGTGCGCGGCGCGCTGGCGGCGCTGCCGGCCAAGCCGTAGCCGCCTCATGCCGGCTCGAAGAAACGCGTGAACGACAAAACCCGTTCGGGCTGAGCTTGTCGAAGCCCCAGGCTTGCCTGCGTGTCAGCGCCCGCCCTTCGACAGGGCCTGTCCGGAGCTTGTCGAAAGGCTCAGGGCGAACGGCCGGGGGGTCCAGCGCCGTCGGAGCCTTCGTCTACAGCTTCGCGAAATTGACCGGCAGTCCCGGCACCGCCACGCGCATCTCCAGCACGCAGCCGGCCCAAGGCTCGCGGGCGAGCTCGTCGGCGGGGCGGTGGTCGCGCGCGGTGGTGACGTAGAGGGTGCGCAGATCCGGCCCACCGAAGCAAGGCATGGTCGGGCAGTGCACCGGCAGCGCCACCTCCTGCAGCAACTGCCCCTGGGGCGACAGGCGCAGCAGCCGGCAACCCTCGTACATCGCCACCCAGTACGCGCCCTCGCTGTCCACGGCGGCGCCGTCGGGACGGCCGCCGTAGCGCACGCCTTCCTGCCGCGGCGCGAAGCGCGCGAACACGCGCTGGCGCGAGAGCGTCCCGAGGTCGGGATCGAAGTCCAGTGCCCGCACCTCGTGCGCGCGCGTGTCGCTCCAGTACATGGTGTGGCCGTCCGGGCTCCAGGCCAAACCGTTGCTGGTGGTGATGCCGCTGGCCATGCGTTCGAGTTCGCCGTTGTCGAAGCGGTAGAGCGCCGCGCGCGGCTGGCGCTGCTCGTCGATGGTGCCGGCCCACAGCCGCCCCTGAGGGTCGGCCTTGCCGTCGTTGAAGCGCTGCTGCGCCGGGTCGTAGGGCGGCTTGCACACGCGCTGGCGCTGGCCGTGGCGGGGGTCGAAGCACCACAGGCCGTCGCGCATGGCCAGCAGCACGCGCCCGCCCTGCGCCGGCGCGGCGCAGCCGGGCTCGCTTTCGAAGCTCCAGTGGTCGTGACGGCCTCGCCCCGGCTCCCAGCGGTTGAGGCGCCGCCCGGGAATGTCCACCCACCACAGCGCGCCCTCGTGCGGATGCCAGAAGGGCGACTCGCCCAGCCCCGAAGGCGGCAGCGGCAGCGGGCGGGGGTCGAACAGGCGCTCAGTGCTCATGAAAACTCCAGTGCCGCGCGACGGCGGCACGAAGGTCAAGGGGTCGTGATGTCGAGGCTCATCCAGCCTTCAAGGCCGTGCCCCGGCGCCACGGCGCGCAGCCCGTGCGCCTCGGGGTCGGCCTGCTGGATGGCGTTGTTGAGGTGGCTCACCGGCTCCACGCAGTAGTGGTCGCGCACCGCCTTGGCGAAGACCACGAGGTAGGGCTGGTCGGAGCTGATGCGCACGCTGAAGTGCCCGTCGCCCGTGAGCGCCTCGCCGTCCCAGCCCTCGAAGACGTTGTCGTAGTCCATCTGCAGGACGTCGCCGTCGATGCCGTCCTGCGCCACGCGCCGCACCGGCAGCAGCGTCTCGTCCGGCTCCCAGCGCTGCGACACCTTCGCTCGCAGCCAGCAGCCCGGCCGCTTGCTGAAGTAGGGATGCCAGCCGAAGCCCAGGGGCTGCACGCGGGTGTCGGTGTTGCGCACCGACATGCGCAGCCGCAGCGCCTGCGGCTCCAGCTCGAAGTGCTGGCGCGCCTCGAAGTCGAAGGGCCAGAAGGCATCGGCCCGGTGCGCGTAGCGCAGCTCGGCGCGCGTGGCCTCGGCCGACACCACCTCCCACGGCCGCTGCCAGCCCACGCCGTGCAGCGTGTTGGGCTCGTCCACGTTGGCGGCGAGCTCGATCTCCTGCCCCTGCCAGCGCAAGCGCCGCCGGCCGATGCGGTTGGAGTACGGCACCAGCGGGAAGCAGGCCGAGGGGCGCGACCCGGCCAGCTGCGCCGGGTCGAAACTGTGGAGCACCGGCCGGTCGCCGAGCCACAGCCCGGCGATGCAGCCACCCAGGTCGGGACGCAGGGCCAGGCGCAGCGCGCCGGCCTGGAGTTCGGTCACGGGATTCATCAACTGGTGCCTTGCGTTGTCGCCGTCGAATACGCCGCGGCCGGGTGCCGTGGGAGCGGCCGGGATCAGGCCGCCGTCGCTTCGGTGCGGGTGCCCGAGCTCAGCGAGTGCACGTGCAGCTCGCCATCGGGCGTGCGCAGCGATTGCACCACGGCCTGGGCGCCGCGCATGAGCAGGCCCAGGTCGGAGGCCACGGCGATGAAGTTGAATCCCATGGCGCGGAACTGCGTCACCACGTCCGGCGACGCCCCCACCGTGCCCACCGGGACGCCCAGCCGCCGGCAGCGCTGCGCCGCGTCGCCCATGAGCCGCATCACCTCCGGGTGCATGGGCTGGCCGGCGTGGCCGAGCTGTGCGGAGAGGTCGGCCGGACCGACGAAGACGGCGTCCACGCCCTGCACCTGCGCGATGTCCTCCAGCTGCGCCAGCGCCTGCGGCGTCTCCAGCTCCACGATCACGCCCACCGCCGGCGCACTGGAGGTGGCGCCATAGCGCGTGGCGCGGCTGAGCGTGGCCATGCTGCGCACGCCGTGCGGTGCGTGGCGCGTGGCGGCCACAGCGCGCCGGGCGTCTTCAGCGGATTCCACCAGCGGGAACATCAGCGTCGGCGCGCCGGCATCGAGCACGCGCTTGACGGCCACGGCCTCGTTGGCGGGCACGCGCACCACGGGCGTCATCTTGGTGTTGCCGATGGCCTGCAGCAGGTGCACCAGGTCCATGTAGTCCAGCGGCGCGTGCTCCATGTCCACCAGCCCCCAGTCGAAGCCGGCATGGCCCACGGCCTCGGCCACGATCGGGCTGGCGGAGGTGATCCAGGTACCGATCGGCGGATGGCTGCCGGCGGCCTTGAGCAGATGGCGGAAGGTGTTCATCGACGGCTCCTTGTGCCCGTGACGGGCGGCGTTGTGAACGAAGGGCAGTCCAGTGTGCGCCGGCCGCAACGCGATGTCCGATCCGGATGCGCCCGCATCCCTGCCGTCAGCCCAGCGATGCGCAAAGGTAGTGCGCGCCGGGGATGGGGTTGTAGTAGTAGGGCGGCACGTCCTCGAAGCCCAGGCTGGCGTAGAGGCCGCGCGCGGCTTCCATCTCGTCGAGCGTGTCCAGCAGCATGCTGGAATAGCCGGCCTCGGTGGCGCGGTCCATCAGCGCCTGTGCCAGCAGCCGGCCCAGCCCGAAGCGGCGAAAAGGCCGGCGCACGTACAGCCGCTTCATCTCGCACGCGTTGGGCGCGTCGGCCTCGGGCAGCGGCCGCAGCGCCCCGCAGCCGGCCAGCGCGCCATCGACGAAGGCCAACAGCAGCACGCCCTGCGGCGGTGCGTACTCGCCGGGCAGCTCGGCGAGCTCCTGCTCGAAGTTCTGGAACGCCAGGTCGATGCCCAGGCCCTGGGCGTACTCAAGGAAGATTTCGCGCGTGGCCTGCAGCAGCTCCGGGGAGTCGGGCATCAGCAGCTCGACCTGCGGCGGTGCCATGGTGCGGGCGTTCATGCGTCGCGACCGGGCGGCACCGGAATACAGCATCTCATCGAAGTCGGTCGGCATCCATGCAAGGGGTACAAAGATAGCGCGCTTGGCACTGCCCTTCCAGCAAAGCCGCAGCACTTCAGTGCGAACCTCGGGCAGCTCCCGGGCGTGCGCCGCCATGGCGACAAGCGTTAGCGGACACTTCATGCCGTAACATCCTGCGTCAATCCTTGCAGTGATCTGGAGCAAAGTCGGTGAGCTTCGAATCGACCCTTCCTTTGGGTGCGCCGGAGCTGATGCGTGTCAGCGTGTTCAAGCGCTACCTGGACGAACTGACGCCATTCGAGGAGTCCGACCCGCAGCAGTTGCCGCCCTCGCTGGCGCAGGACCTGCGCCGTTTCGCCGGGCATGGGCGCCAGACCGAGCCGCTGGAAGTGCTGGCCGCTTCAGTGCGCCACCTGTGCAACGTGGTGGTGCACCTGCAGGAAAGCCAGCGCGTGCTGCCGCTGACCCTCTTCCCGCGCCAGCGCCTGGCGCATTGCCCACTGCCGCTGCCCGAGCTGCTGCGGCTGCCGCTGCAGTCGCTGCAGGTGCTGCACGTCGAGCCCGCGGTGCTGCGCCCGCCCGGCGATCCGCAGCGCGGGCTGGTCAAGGCGCTGCACCTGTACCACCCGCTGCCCGTGCTGAGCTGGGAGTTCGCGCTGCGAGGCGCGCGCGAGCAGTTGCTGCCCGAGATCGCGGGCTACGCCGCCTACCGTGCCTCGGCCGTGCTGGACCTGCGCCCGCTGCCCGTGCCGCAGACCCTGCGCCACTGCGTGCGCCGCCTGCAGCGCGAGACCACCAGCCTGCGCGACCTGGCCGAGTGGCCGGGCATGGACCGCGCCCTGGCTTCGCGGCTGCTCAACGCGCTGTACCTGCAGGCCGGCCTGATCGTCAGCCGCTCGCACCCGGCGGCCGACACCGACCGCTGGTTCTGAGCGCCCGGCTTCAGCGCGAGCTCAGCGCCTCCCAGCGCTCCAGCACCTCCATCAGCTCCTCCTCGATCTGCGCCACGCGCTCGTGCATCTGCGTCGCGCGCTGGGCATCGCGCACATAGAGATCGGGGTCGCTGAGCTGCTCGGCGAGCGCCTTCTGCTCCGCCTCCAGCGCGTCGATGCGCGCCGGCAGCGCGTCGAGCTCGCGCTGCTCCTTGTAACCC
>JAEYPG010000371.1 GCA_023410975.1 Pseudomonadota bacterium | reverse complement strand
CACGGTGCACGAGAAGCTGCACGTGCCCGCCGCCGACCTGTTGCGCAGCCTGCCCGATGCCATCGCGGCCATGGCCGAGCCCATGGTCAGCCACGACTGCGTGGCCTTCTACCTGCTGTCGCAGGCGGTGTCGCGCCACAGCCGCGTGGTGCAGAGCGGGCAGGGCGCCGACGAGGTCTTCGGCGGCTACCACTGGTACCCGCCGCTGGCGCAGCTGGCCGACGCCGACCGCAGCGTGGACGCCTACCGCGAGGTGTTCTTCGACCGCGACCACGGCGAGATGGGCACGCTGCTTCAGCCCCAGTGGCTGGACGAGGACTACAGCCAGCGCTTCGTCAGCCAGCATTTCGCGCAGCCGGGCGCGGACAGCGCCATCGACCGCGCGCTGCGGCTGGACACCACGGTCATGCTGGTGGACGACCCGGTCAAGCGCGTGGACAACATGACCATGGCCTTCGGGCTGGAGGCGCGCGTGCCCTTCCTCGACCACGAGCTGGTGGAGCTGGCCGCGCGCATCCCGGCACGGCACAAGGTGGCGCAGGGCGGCAAGCACGTGCTCAAGGAGGCGGCGCGGGCCGTCATCCCGGCCGAGGTCATCGACCGGCCCAAGGGCTATTTCCCGGTGCCGGCGCTCAAGTATCTGCGCGGCGAGTTCCTGGACTTCGTGCGCGGCGTGCTCGACAGCGACCGTGCGCGCGGACGCGGGCTGTTCCGGGCCGAGGCGCTGGCGCAGATGTTCGAGGCGCCCGACAGCCACATCACGCGCCTGGGCGGCTCCAAGCTCTGGCAGGCCGCGCTGCTGGAAGCCTGGCTGCAGAGCCAGGGCCTTTGATCATTCCAACTTGTGGGGGACTCACCATGACGACGTTGCATTCACAACCGATTTCCAAGACACCCGCCACGCCGGGGCCGCTGCGCGCGCACGGCGCCGTGCTGCCCTTCGACCCCGACCGCCGCGGCCCGCCCACGCCCTGGGTGGACTGCGGCTGGGGCCGACTGCTGTTCGGGCCCGCTTTCGAGTCGCCCGCTGAGCTGGCGCGCGCGCTGCTGCAGGAGGCGCCCAACCGGCGCGACATCGCGCTCTACGTCGAGTCGCCGCAGCTGGTGCTGGCCGAGGCGCCCAACGAGCTGTTCCTGGACCCCTCGCTGATGTTCCGCCGCCACCTCCATGCCGACGAGGCGATGGAGGGCCCGCCGCCGGGCGTGGCGGTGCGGCGGCTGGCCACGCGCGCCGACATCGGCGCCATCAACCGGGTCTACCGCATGCGCGGCATGGTGCCGCTGGACCCGAGCGTGGTGTGGGCGCGCCAGCGCGAGGACGCCTTCACGTACCTGGTGGCCGAGGACGAGCGCACCGGCGACGTGGTGGGCGCGGCGCTGGGCCTGGACCACGCGCTGGCCTTCGGCGACGCGGCGGGCGGCTGCAGCCTGTGGGCGCTGGCCGTCGATCCGCAGACGCGGCTGCGCGGCGTGGGCCAGGCGCTGGTGCGCCACCTCATGGCCCACTTCGCGCTGCGCGGTCGCGGCTTCATGGATTTGTCGGTGATGCACGACAACCGGCAGGCCATTGCGCTGTACGAGAAGCTGGGCTTCACGCCGCTGACGGGCTTCGTGGTCAAGCGCAAGAACGCCATCAACCAGCACCTCTTCGATGGCAACAACGACATCTCGGAGCTCAACATCTACGCCCGGCTGATCGTGGACGAAGCGCGCCGCCGCGGCATCGGCGTGGACGTGATCGACGCCCCGGCGGGCATCTTCAAGCTGCGCCACTTCGGCAACGAGATCCTGTGCCGCGAGTCGCTCACGGACCTCACCGGCGGCGTGGCAATGACCTGGTGCCAGGACAAGCAGCTCACGCTGCGGCGCCTGGCCGCCGTGGGCCTGCAGGTGCCCCGGCAGCGGCCCGCCGGCGACGCGGCGGCCAACGCCGCCTTCCTGCGCGAGCACGGCTCCGTCGTGGTGAAGCCGGCGATGGGCGAGCAGGGCAAGGGCATCAGCGTGGACATCCGCGAGGAAAGCGCGCTGGAGCAGGCCGTGGAGCGCGCGGCGCGCGAAGGCGGGCCGGTGATCCTGGAGCAGTTCTGCCAGGGCCAGGACCTGCGCATCGTCGTCATCGGCTACCGCACGGTGGCGGCGGCGATCCGGCGCCCGGCCGAGGTGCTGGGCGACGGGCGCTCCACGGTGCGCGAGCTCATCGAGAGCCAGAGCGCGCGCCGCGCCGCGGCCACCAGCGGCGAGAGCCGCATCCCGCTGGACGGCGAGACCGAGCGCTGCCTGGTGCAGCAGGGTTTCACTTGGGACAGCGTGCTGCCCGAAGGTCAGGCGCTGCAGGTGCGCAAGACCGCCAACCTGCACACCGGCGGCACCATCCACGACGTGACGGCGCAGCTGCACCCGCGCCTGCGCGAGGCGGCCGAGGCCGCGGCGCGGGCGCTGCGCATCCCGGTGGTGGGTCTGGACTTCCTGGTGCCCTCGCCGGGCCAGCCCGAGCACGTGATCATCGAGGCCAACGAGCGCCCGGGCCTGGCCAACCACGAGCCGCAGCCCACCGTGGAGCGCTTCGTGGACCTGCTGTTCCCGGAGACCGCCCGATGAGCGAAGGACCGCGCCTGCTGCCCATCGATGCCACGCGGCTGACCGCCACGCTGCTGGAGCTGCTGGCCATTCCCAGCCCGGCCGGGTTGACCGACGAGATCGTGCACTACACCGGCGCGCGGCTGGACGCGCTGGGCATTCCCTACGAGCTCACGCGCCGCGGCACCATCCGCGCGACGCTGCGGCGCAACCTGCCCGAGCGCCGGCGCCACAGCCCGGCCTGCGCCATCGTGGCCCACCTCGACACGCTGGGCGCCATGGTGCGCGAGGTGAAGGCCAACGGCCGGCTGGCGATCTCGCCGATTGGCACCTGGTCCAGCCGCTGGGCCGAAGGCGGGCGCGTGACCGTCTTCACCGAAAACGCGCGCTATCGCGGCTCGGTGCTGCCGCTCATGGCCTCGGGCCACGTCTACAACGAGGCCATCGACAGCCA
>JAEYPG010000324.1 GCA_023410975.1 Pseudomonadota bacterium | reverse complement strand
TAAGAGTGAAGTAAATCCCGTTCGGGCTGAGCCTGTCGAAGCCCCCGGCGCAGCCGGCCCACAGGCCCTTCGACAAGCTCAGGGCGAACGGTGATCTTTCACTGACGACTTGGACTTGGAATCAGGCCTTGCTCGACTTGCGGCGCGATGCCGCCACGCCAATCATGCCCAGGCCGACCAGCGCCAGAGAGGCGGGCTCGGGCACGGCCGGCGGGGGAACTTCGGCCACGGTGTAGGTGTAGGCGATCTGGGCGCCGCAGCCCGCGTCGGTGGACTGCGAGGCTTCGGAGTTGCCGCCATCCACGGAGGTCAGCAGCGTGGTTTTCGAGGAACAGAAGATGCTGAAAGTGCTGCCGCTGGTGCCGTAGAAGCTCGACAGGATGCTGTTGACGTTGCCCACCGAGAAGCTCTTGCTCTCCTCGATGTCGTAGAAGGATTGCGTCTCGCCCGGAGACAGGTCGACCTCAGGGCTGGAGGGCTCCAACTGGATCTTGTAGCTGCTGCCCAGCAGCGCGCTCAGCGGGGACAGCGAGGAGCCGAAGCTCAGCCGGGTGCGGGTCGAGGCGGAAGCCGTGGACGTCAAGCTGGAGTTGTTGGACAGCACCAGGTCCGTGATGCTGGTGCCGTACAGCGTCAGCGTCACGCCGGTCAGCGTACCGAGCGAGCTGTCGAACATGTCGAGCCAGCCCGTCTGGTTGACGAAGTCGGTCTTCTGCAGCGTGTTGTGGAAGCTGTCGGTGTAAGTGGCGGTGGCAGCTTGGGCCCCGGCACTCAGCACGGCACTGAGCAGCAAGGCTGAAATCTTCTTCATGACAAACCCTCGAAGTTGGTAGTTCTGGTTGCGCGCAGTGCGCCTGCCTCCCTTAAGCAAGGGGTATGCCATTGTTGACTTTTCCTTTGGCGACAGGAACTTGCGTGATTCGAGGAGGCGGCCTTGCTGCCAGGTGTAAGGAATATCGACACTTGCTGCCGCCGCTGGAGCGCTTGCGGTGGCCGGCTGCCAGCGGGTGCCGTTCAGTGCGCTTGCGCCTGCGCCAGCCGCTGCAGCACGTGCGCGCTCATGACCCGGGCCAGGGCATCCTCGGCAGTGAACACGGCGCCGGCCTGCGCGCGCTGCATGAAGCCGGCCTCGTCCTCGTCATGGCCCCGCAGCACGACCTCGATGTCCGGGTTCAGCAGCCGCGCGATCTCCACCATGGGCAGCACGTCCACCGCCGCGGGCACGGCGATGACGAGCATGCGCGCGCGGGCGATGTGGGCCTGGATCAGCGTGCCCTCCTCGGCGGCGTCGCCGCACACGGCGGGCGTCCCGGCCGCGCGCAGCCGCTCCACGATCTCGCGGTTGCTGTCGGCCACCACGCAGGGCACGCCCGCCCCGCGCAGCGCCTGTGCGATGTGCGCCCCGGTGCGCCCATGGCCTACCAGCACCACCTGCTTCTCCAGGTAGTGGTGGGCGGTGTCCATCGGCAGCTCCGCCAGCGGGTCGTCGCGCCGCTCCAGCCGCTGCAGCAGCCCCGGGCGGCGGCGCAGCCAGCGCAGCACCGGCTCGATGGCCGAGAACACCAGCGGGTTGAGCGCGATGGAGATCAGCGCGCCGGACAGGATCAGGCTCTGGCCTTCGGCCGGCAGCAGCTGCAGCTGCATGCCCAGCCCGGCCAGGATGAAGGAGAACTCGCCGATCTGCGCCAGGCTGGCCGAGACGGTGAGCGCCGTGCCTAGCGGGTAGCGCAGCAGCAGCACCAGCACCGCCGCCGCCAGCGACTTGCCCAGCACGATGATGGCCACCACCGCCAGTACCGCCAGCGGCTGCTTGAGCACCACATCCGGGTCGAACAGCATCCCCACCGAGACGAAGAACAGCACCGCGAAGGCGTCGCGCAGCGGCAGGCTCTCGTGGGCGGCGCGGTGGCTCAGCGCGGACTCGCGCAGCACCATGCCGGCGAAGAAGGCACCCAGCGCGAAGCTCACGCCGAAGAGCTCGGCCGCGCCGAAGGCGATGCTCACGGCCGCGGCGATCACGCCCAGGGTGAAGAGCTCGCGCGAGCCCGTGCGCGCCACCTGCCACATCAGCCAGGGGAAGAAGCGCCGCCCCACCAGCAGCATCAGCGTCACGAAGGCGCCCACGGCCAGCAGCGTGCGCACCAGCGACAGCCACAGCGGCTCGCCGCTGCCGCCATGGCCTGCCTCCGCTTCAACGCCGCCCAGCAGCGGCGCCAGCGCGGGCAGCAGCACCAGCACCAGCACCATCACCAGGTCTTCCACCACCAGCCAGCCCACGGCGATGCGGCCGTTGAGGGTTTCGAGCAGGCCGCGCGCCTCCAGCGCCTTGAGCAGCACCACGGTGGAAGCCACCGACAGCGCCAGCCCGAACACCAGCGCGCCGCCCAGCTCCCAGCCCCAGGCCATGGCGACGGCCGCGCCCATGGCGGTGGCCACGGCGATCTGCAGCGCCGCGCCGGGCAGGGCGATGCGGCGCACGGCCATGAGGTCGTCCAGCGAGAAGTGCAGCCCCACGCCGAACATCAGCAGCATCACGCCGATCTCGGCCAGCTCCGCCGCCAGCTTCATGTCGGCGACGTAGCCGGGCGTGGTCGGTCCCAGCACGATGCCCGCCGCCAGGTAGCCCACCAGGGCGGGCAGCTTCAGACGCACGGCCACGAAGCCGAGCAGCAGGGACAGGGCGAAGGCGGCGGCCAGGGTGGCGATGAGCGGGACGGGAGCGTGCATAGGCGGGCTGCGCGCCCGGCCGGACGGCGCGGCGCCCGTGCGGGCGTGCGTCGTCCGGCCGGGCGCGCGAATCAGGGCTGGGAAGTGGCGTCAGCCCAAGTAGAGCGCACGCAGGGCGGCTGGGTTCAGCCGCCGGCAAAGAAAAATGCAGGCCGCAAGCGCACAGGCCCATCCCGTGAGCCGCTGCGGGACGAGCACTGTGCCGCCCTCCCGGCGCCCGGCCGGTGCATGGCGCCTGCCGCCGCCCTCAGGCCGTGTACCGCGGCACCGTCTCGTGCGTCTTTTCCCAGCGCTCCTGGCAGTCCACGCAGCGCGCGGCGGTGGGTTGCGCGTGCAGCCGCTCGTAGGGGATGTCGCAGCCGCAGTCCACGCACTCGCCGTAGCTGCCCTCGGCAATGCGCGCGCGCGCGTCGTCGATGTCGCGCAGCTCCAGCTGGTCGCGCTCCATCTCGATGTGCTCGACGCCGGTGCGGATGCGCTCCTCGCCCTGCGCCACCTGGTCGTCCACCAGGGGGCCCTGCGCGCTGGGCCGCTCCTCGCGCCGTTCCCGGAAGTCGCGCAGCTCGGCGCCCAGCTCGGACTCGCGCTGCGACAGCTGGTCCTGCAACGTCTGCAGTTGTTCGGGGCTCAGGGCGGACATGGTCACCTCCTGCTTGGGGCTGTTCTGCTGAGCTCCCGAGGCGGCAAGCCGTGTGCCGCAACGCGGTTGCACTCGCCTTGAGCCCTTCGACAGGCTCAGGGCGAACGGGGAAAAGGGCTCACAGGCCGCTCGGGAAGGTCTCCGGCTCCTCCAGCAACTGCGGCGGCGCGGCGCCGTCCAGCGGGTGCAGCGCGTGGCTGCGGTCCACGTGCAGCACGGCGTCGAACTGCTGCGACAGCGAGGCTTCGAAGTAGTGGCTCGCGCGCTCGCTCTCGGGGCGGTAGATCACGCCGATGGCGCGCTCCAGCCGCGGCGGCGCCAGCAGCCGCTGCAGCTCCTCGCCGCCCAGCGGCAGCAGGAACAGGTCCAGCCCGGTGTCGTGCAGCAGGCCCTCCCAGCTGTCGGGCCGCGCCGGCGTGACGCGCTTGAACTGCACCGGCTCGTCCCAGTCCGAGGCCGCGGCCACGCTGCCGTGGTCGGTGCTGAAGCCCAGGATGAAGCTCTCGCCCGGCGCCGAGGCCTCGCGCACCAGCTGGCCCAGGTTGAGCTGCCCGTAGCCGCCGACCTCCGTGGCGCGCGCGTCGCCCAGGTGCGAGTTGTGCGCCCACACCACCAGCCGCGCCGGGTGCCCGCGCGTGCGCGTGAGGTGCTCGCGCAACCGCTGCAGCACCTGGTGCATGTGGCGGTCGCGCTGGTTCCAGGAGGCGGTGGAGCCTTCGAACATGATCCGGTAGTAGCGCTCGGCGTTGCGCACCACCAGCGCGTTGAGCTGGGCGTGGAACAGCTCTTCCTCCGCGCCGCCGCCCATGAGCGCCTGCGTGGAGCGGGCCATCATCTCCTGCAACTGTTGCAGCACCTGGCGCTGGCAGCCTTCGCTCAGCCCGAAGTGCGCCGCCTGCCCGTAGCGCTGCGGGTCCTCCAGGAAGTGGTCGAAGCAGCCGTAGCGCTCGCGCGCCCGGGCCGCCATGGCCGGCTCGTGCTCCTGCAGGTAGGCCAGCACCGCCTGCACCGAGCCGTGCAGGCTGTAGAGGTCCAGCCCGTACACGCCGGCGCGCCGGTGCTGCGGCTGCAGGTCGTTGTAGCCGCGCAGCCACTGCACCAGGCGCAGGAACTCGCGGTTGCGCCACATCCAGCGCGGAAAGCGCTGGAAGTCGTCCAGCGCCTGGCGCGCGTTGGCGTCCTGCAGCCCGCCCTGCACGTAGCGGTGCACGCGAAGCATGTCGGGCCAGTCCGCCTCCAGCGCGATGCCGTCGAAGCCGTGCTGCTCGATGAGCCGGCGCGTGATGGCCGCGCGCAGCGCATAGAACTCGCGCGTGCCGTGCGTGGCCTCGCCCAGCAGCACCAGCTTGGCGCTGGCCGCGGCCTGCACCACGGCGTCCACGTCGTCGAGATCGTCCAGCGGCCGCGCGGCGCGGCGCACCGGGTCCAGGGCAGGGTCGTGTCTCATGCCCGCAGGGGCGGCAAGCGCCGCGCCCGATACGGTTTCAAGGCGTTCGCGAGCTACAGGCTCCGTTCGGGCTGAGCCTGTCGAAGCCCTTGCGACGCCCGCGTGTCAGCGCCTGCCCTTCGACAGGCTCAGGGCGAACGGGGGAGATACCGGAGTGCCGAGAAACGCCGGTTCACCAGGGCGCGGCGTCGGCGCTGTCGGCGGTTTCGACGGCCGGTGCCGGAGGCGCGGGCGCCGACGCCGCGGCAGGGGTCGTCCCCGGTGCGGCCTGCTCGCCGCCCAGCGCCTCCAGCAGCTCGGGAATGAGGCGGCGCAGCTCGCCGGTGGCGATGGCGGCATCGGCGTCGAAGGCCTCGTCCTCGGCCACGCCGTCGCGGCCCTCCAGCGCGGTGTCCAGGATCTCGATCTTCCTGAGCGTCAGCGCCTCGGTCAGCGTGAAGGCCACGCGCTCGTTCCACGACAGCGCCAGCCGCGTCGGCCGCTTGCCCGCGGCGATGTGCTGCTTGACCTCGTCCGTGTCCAGCGCGTGGCGCGCGTAGCGCACCACCGAGCGCATCTCGTCGGCCGACTTCAGCTCGCACTCGCGGTCCAGGTAGAAGGCGCCGGGCGCCTCGCCCTCGGCCAGCCACGCCGCCATGCAGCCCGCGGGCGACTGCTGCGTCTGCAGCGGCAGCAGGCTGAAGCCGTCCAGTGCCTTGACCAGCAGGCTCACCACCGCGTCGGCCTGCGCCGCAGCCCCGGCGTCGATGGCCAGCAGCCCGGCGCCCGGGTCGATCCACACCAGGAGGCGGCTGCGCTTGGTGAAGGCCAGCGGCAGCAGCTCCTGCGTGGCCTGCTCCTTGATCTCCTTGGCCTCGCGCCGCCCGGGCTTGTAGCCGCGCTCCTGCTCCAGCCGCGCGGCGATCTCGGCGCTGCGCTCCTTGACCACGGAGCCGGGCAGCATCTTCTTCTCGGTCATCAGCGCCAGCAGCCACTGGCCCTGGACCACTTCCACCAGCGGCGCATGCGGCTGGCCGCGCGGCGGCACCCAGCCGGCGCTCTCGGGCTGCGTGGCCCCGCAGGGCGTGAAGGACTCGCGCGCCAGGCGCTCTTCGGCCTGCGCCGCGTCGGCGGTCCAGCCGGGAGCGATGCGCAGCAGGTGCAGGTTCTTGAACATGGCTTCCAACGAAAGGGGAGGGCGCCGGCCGCTCGCCGGCGAAAGGCGCGCATTGTCCACGCCGCGCCGAATGGCCCTCCGGCGCGTTTGAGCTGTGTCAAAGCCACAGGGGCGGCGGCCGGGCAACATGAGATGCATTGTTCATACATCTTTAGGACTGGAAGCCTGATGACCCCCGCCGTGTCCCTCGACCTGCGCCTGCTGCCGCCCCAGGAGCGGCACCTGCGCGTGTTCTCCAGCTTCGATGCCCTGGCGCCGGACGCCACGCTGGAGCTGGTCAACGACCACGACCCGCAGCCGCTGCAGCGCCAGTTCCACGCCCTGGTGCCCAACCTGTTCAGCTGGACCGCCGTCGAAAGCGGCCCCGAGGCCTGGCGCGTGCACATCACCAAGCTGGCGCGGCGCGACCACTGCTGCGGCGGCTGCTGCGGAGGCTGACATGGCGGCGCAAGTGCCCGTGCAGGACGGTGCGGCTGAGCCGCCGCGCTTCGAGTTCGAGGGCGACGAGGGGCTGCGTGCGCCCGTCACTGAGGCGCTGCGGCGCGTGGTGGACCCGGAAGTGGCGCTCTCCATCGTGGACGTGGGCCTGGTCTACCGCGTGCGCATCGATGGCGAGGGCGTGCACGTGCTCATGACCATGACCTCCGCCGCCTGCCCGGTGACGGACGTGATCGTCGAGGACGTGCAGAACGAGCTCGACCGCGTGCTGCCTGCGGCGCTGCCGCTGGAGGTGGAGATCACCTTCGATCCGCCGTGGACCCCCGAGCGCATGAGCCAGAGCGCGCGGCGCTTCATGCGCTGGTAAGGACATCGAGCCATGGCCGCCACCGTGTCCCGCCGTCCCGTCGGTCCCTCGCGCGCGCTGCGCTGGGGCCGCGTGGTGCTGATGCCGCTGCTGGCCATGCTGCTGGTGACGGGCATCAGCGGCGGGCTGCTGCGCGCCGGGCTGCCGGTGGCGCAAAGCGCGCTCATCCGCCAGGCCGCGGCGCAGCACGCGGCGCTGATG
>JAEYPG010000304.1 GCA_023410975.1 Pseudomonadota bacterium | reverse complement strand
CTGCATGCCCTGCACGCCCTCGTCCCAGCCCTGGATCACCTGGCCCGCGCCGAGATTGAAGCGGAAGGGATCGCGGCGGTCCTTGCTGGAGTCGAACTTGCGGCCACGGCCGTCCGGCTTGGATGGGTCTTGCAGCCAGCCGGTGTAGTGCACCGTGACGTTGGTGCCCGCTTGCGCGGTGGCGCCGGTGCCCGGCGTGGTGTCTTCGTACTGCAGGCCGGAAGCGGTGGTGATCATTCGGAGCGTCTCCAGAGCAAAGGGCGCATCATGCCAGCGCCTCAGGAGCCCCGGTGCCGCCACAGCCCGATCAGGAAGCTGGCCAGGGCCAGCACGATGAAGAGCACGAACAGGATCTTGGCGATGCCCGCCGCCCCGGCGGCGATTCCGCCGAAGCCGAACAGCGCCGCCAGCAGCGCAACGATGAAGAAGACGATGGCGAAGGCAAGCATGGCTGGAGGTGGGCGAGGAAGTGAGGAATGCCGCAAGCGCGGCCTCACGATGGTTTCCAGCGTAGGCGTCCGCCGGACCTACTGGCATGGGACACGGCTGGCTGCCGCTGTCGGTGCGGCCTGCATCGCCCTGTAGGACGGCGCCCACATGCCGCCTTTTCCGCCAGGCGGCTTCAGGCGGCCGGGTCGGCCTGAGGTGCCGGTGCCTCGGCGCGCAGCGGCAGCACCGCCTCGATGCGCGTGCCTTGGCCCGGCGCGCTGTGCAGCTGCAGCCGTCCACCCTCGGCCTCGACGCGGTAGCGCATGCCCAGCAGCCCGTGCGCCGAGGCTTTCTGCATCCGGGTATCGAAGCCGGAACCGTCGTCTTGCACGGCGGCCAGGGCCCAAAGGTCCTGTTCGCGCAGCGTGATGCTCACCTCGCGCGCTTGCGCGTACTTGGCGACGTTGGTGAGCGCTTCCTGCACCAGCCGGTACACCGTCAGCTCGCTGGCCGGCGTCAGGCGCACCGCCTCCAGCGAGCACTGCACCTTCAGCCCCGAGCGCTGCTCGAACTCGCGCGCCAGGATCTCCAGCGCCGCCACCAGGCCCAGATTGCTCAGCGCCGAGGGGCGCAGGTCTTCGATGATGCGGCGCTTGAGCGCGATGCCGCTGTTGAGGGTGCTGGTCAGGTGCTCGATGCGCGTGCTGAGCTCCGGCGGCACGGCGCCCATCTGCACCAGGCGCGAGCGGATGCGCGCCAGGTCCAGCTTGGCGGCGGTCAGCAGCGCGCCCAGCTCGTCGTGCAGCTCGCGCGCCAGGCGGCTCTTCTCGTCCTCGCGCGCGGTCTGCAGGTGCTGCGCCAGGTGGGTGAGGTCGGACGTGCGCTGGCGCACCTGGCGCTCCAGCCGGTCGCGCTCCTCCTGCAGCGCCTGCTGGCGCGACTGCCGCTCCTGGTCCAGCGCCACACTCTGGCGCAGGTACAGGAAGAAGGCCAGCAGGCTGATGGCCGTGACGGTGCCCACGCCGATGCGGTTGACCTGCAGCGTCTCCTTGATGTCCTCGCGCTGCAGGTTGATGGCCTCGGTCTCGCTGGCGATGAGCGCATCGGCCGCTTCCTGCATAGCCTGCATCGCCTCGCGGCCGATGCCGCTGCTCACCAGCTCGCGCCAGGCCTGGTCGCGCCCCTGGTTGCGCAGCTCCAGCGTGGTCTCCAGCTCCGAGAGCTTGCTGGCCACCAGCTGCAGCAACCTGTCCAGTTGGGGGCGTTGGGCATCGTCCTTGCCATAGCGCTGCTGCAGCGCCAGGGTGGCGTCGCGGATGTCCTGAACGGCCTTCTGGTAGGGCTGCAGGTACTCGGGCCGGCCGGTGAGCAGATAGCCGCGCTGGCCGCTCTCTGCGTCCACCACGGCCAGCAGCAGCTGGTGCGTCGCCACGCGTGCCAGGTTCTGCACCCGCAGCAGCTCGATGGCTTGCACGGCATGGCGGTAGGAGAGCTCGCTGATGAACAGCAGCCCCAGCGCCGCCAGCAAGGCCAGCGGGAAGCTGAAGGCGCTGCGGCTGAAGCGGTCCAGCCACGCCGCCAGCCTCGGCATCGTGGCCAGAATGTTCTTCATCGCAGGGCTAAAGGTAGGTAGAGCCATGATCCGAGTTGCCATCGTTGACGATCACGCCATCGTTCGGGCGGGCTTGAAGCAGTTCCTGGCCGAGCAGGAGGACCTGCAGGTCACCGGGGAAGCGGCCAACGGCCGCGAGGCGCTGGAGCTGCTGCGCAAGGGTGAGCTGGACGTGATGCTCATGGACCTGTCCATGCCCGGCCACGGCGGCGTGGATGCGCTGCAGGCCGTCAAGGCCCGCGCGCCTGACCTGCCGGTGCTGATCCTCAGCGGCTTCCCCGAGCAGCATTACGCCACCACACTGCTGCGCCAGGGCGCCGCGGGCTATCTCAACAAGGAGTGCGAGCCCGAGGAGATCGTGAAGGCCATCCGCACCGTGGCGCGGGGGCGGCGCTACATCACGCCGGCGGTGGCCGAGCTGCTGGCCGACCAACTCGACGGCGGCGGCGACAAGGCGCCGCACGAGCTGCTGTCCGAGCGCGAATTCCAGGTTTTCCTGCGCCTGGCCCAGGGCGAGACCATCGGGCACATCGCCGACCACATGGCGCTCTCCGTCAAGACCGTCAGCACCTACCGCACCCGCGTGATGGAGAAGATGAACCTGTCCTCCAACAGCGATCTCACCTACTACGCGCTCAAGCACGGCCTCATCCAGTAAGCCGGCCCTCCGGGCCGGGCCCGCGCGGCGGGCGCGGGCTGCCGGCAAGGGCAAGCGGCGTGCGCGTTGCCGCATCGACGGATGGCGCGCAAACCGCCGGTGCAGTGCGGCGATGGCTTCAGTGGTCGGTGGCGGCGGCGCCGGCAAGCTGCATGCACCAGGCGATGAGGGTGTCGATCTCGTTGGACTTGTCGAACACCTCGTCGGCGCCCAGTTCCAGGCAGCGCCGGCGCATGTCGGGCGTGGCGAAGTTGCTGAGCACCACCTTCTTGGTCAGCGGACGCAGCTTCTGCGCCGCCTGCAGCACGCCCAGGCCCGTGCCGCCCTTGAGGAAGATGTCCACGATCATCAGGTCGCAGTGCTTGCCGGCCTCGGCCAGCCAGCGCAGCGCGGTGCTTTCATCCTCGGCCGAGCCCACCACCTGCAGCGGCACCAGTTCCTCCAGGGTCGCGATCAGGTTCTCGCGAATGACGGGACTGTCTTCGACGATGTAGGTGCTCAGTGGTGATGACATGGGCCGGATGTCGTGGTGCGCGCCCTGATCGGCGTGGGCGAATGTTAGGTCGACGCACCAAGAGGTGGCTGTAGTCGCGTGCGGCTGCTCGCTGTAGGAAGCTTCCTACCGCAAGTGCATAGCCTTGCTCACCCGGCATCCACCCAGCGCCGGGCCCAGGCCTCGGTCGCCCGCTTCAGCCAGGTGTCCACATCACCGGCATCTTCCTCTGGCAACTGCAGTGCCTGCCCCGCGGCGCGCAGCGCGGCCAGCGGATCGTCCAGCGCCAGCGGCGGTGCGCCATGCTGCTTGGACAGCTTCTCTCCGCGCGCGTCCAGCACCAGTGGCAGGTGCAGGTACACGGGCTGTGGCGCCTGGAGCTGGCGCTGCAGCCAGATCTGGCGCGGCGTGTTGTCCGCCAGGTCCTCGCCGCGCACCACGTGCGTAATGCCCTGGCGCGCGTCGTCCACCACCACGACGAGCTGGTAAGCCCAGCAGCCGTCGGCGCGCTTGAGCACGAAGTCGCCCACCGCGTGCGTCAGGTCCTGCCGTTGCGGGCCCAGCCGCCGGTCCTGCCAGTCGATGCGCACCGGCGCGTCCTCGGTGCCGCAGCGCAGCCGCCACGCGCGCGCGGGCTTGCCATGGAGCCCGTCACGGCAGGTGCCGGGATAGACGCGCTCCTCGTGCCGCTGGCGCTCGTGGCCCTGGGCCGAGAGCGCCGCCTCGATGTCGCGCCGCGTGCAGCCGCAGGGGTAGGCCAGGCCGCTGTGCGCCAGCTCGTCCAGCGCCTGCTGGTACAGCGCCTGGCGCTGCGACTGCCACACCGGCGGCTCGTCCGGGCGCAGGTGCAGCACGTCGAGCTGGCGCAGGATCTCGCGGTCCGCGCCAGGCACGCAGCGCGGGCCGTCCGTGTCCTCGATGCGCACCAGCCAGCGCCCACGCTGCGCGCGCGCGTCCAGCCAGCTCGCCAGCGCGGCCACCAGCGAGCCCGCGTGCAGCGCGCCCGTGGGCGAGGGCGCGAAGCGCCCGACGTAGTTCTTCTCAGGGTTCACGGGTTCAATCCACCGGCATCGGCATGCCGCAATGGCGCTCCAGCAGCGCCTGGCGCGTGGCCGGGCTCTGCAGCTGCTCCAGCCACCACTGCAGCGCCAGGCCTTGCGGCGCCTTGCGCGGCTGCGGCGCGGCCGAGGCGCGCCAGGCGTAGCCCAGGCGCGCGCGGGTCTGCTTGCGCTGCGTGGCCTTGACCACCAGCCGCCCCGCGCGGATGTGCTCGCGCGCGATCGGCTCGGGCACGAAGCCGCAGCCCAGGCAGCGCAGCTGCGCCTCGATCTTGGCCTGCAGGCTGGCGACGGTGAACACGTCCTGCCCGGGCAGCAGGTTCACGGTCAGCGGCGTGAGGCGCTGCGCCGAGTCCGCCACCGCCACCGCGCGGTGGCGCAGCAGCTCGGCATCGGTGATCGTCCCCTCGTGCGCGGCCAGCGCGTGGTGCGGCGCCACGGCGAAGACGAAGTCGATCTCGCCCAGCGTGCGCAGCTCGATGCCCGCCGGCACCGCGTGGTCCACGTCCACGCCGATGGCCAGGTCCGCCTGGCCCGACACCAGCGCCTCCCAGGTGCCGGCCAGCACCTCGGTGCGCAGCCGCAGCCGCGTGCCCGGGCCGTCCTGCCCGGCGGGACGCAGCGCGTAGAAGGCCTCGCACAGCTCGAACATGGTCAGGCGCGAGATCACGCCGTCCATCGCCACCGTGAGCTGCGTCTCCCAGCCGCCGGCCACGCGGCGCACCCGGTGGGCCACCGCCTCCATCTCCGCCAGCAGGCGCCGGCCTTCGCTGAGCAGCTCCTCGCCAGCGGCGGTGAGCTTGGCCTGTCCCGAGCGCCGGTCGAAGAGCAGCACGTCCAGCGCGTCTTCGAGCTGGCGCACGCTGTAGGTGAGCGCCGAAGGAACCTTGCCCAGTTCGCGCGCCGCCGCAGCGAAGCTGCCGCAGCGCGCGATGGCGTCCATCATCGCCAGGGCGTCCGGTGTCAGGGCGTTGTGCCGCTTCATCATCGCTTCATCTTATTTGAACGGGCACTTCAAGCCCTTGGCGGCCTGGTTACAGAGTTGATGCCTACAGTGTCCCGCATGATCAGTGTGCGCAAATCCGAGGACCGGGGCTTCGCCGACCACGGCTGGCTCAAAAGCTTTCACACCTTCTCGTTTGCCGACTACTTCGACCCGGCCCAGATGGGCTTCGGCAGGCTGCGGGTCATCAACGAGGACCGCATCGCCCCCGGCACCGGCTTCGGCACCCATGGCCATCGCGACATGGAGATCCTGAGCTATGTGCTCGAAGGCGCGCTGGCGCACTGCGACAGCCTGGGCCACGCCGGCGTCATCCGGCCCGGCGAGGTGCAGGTGATGAGCGCCGGCCGTGGCGTGCGCCACAGCGAGACCAACGGCGCACCCGGCGAGGCCACGCATTTCCTGCAGATCTGGCTGCTGCCCCGCGAGACCGGCATCGAGCCCGGCTACGCGCAGCAGGCCGTGGAC
>JAEYPG010000118.1 GCA_023410975.1 Pseudomonadota bacterium | reverse complement strand
ACCGCCAGGCCCAGCGGCTGGCGCAGCTCGGCGCCAGCGCCGATGCCCATGGCGATCGGCAGCGCACCCATCAGCGCCGCCAGCGTGGTCATCATGATCGCGCGGAAGCGCAGGATGCAGGCCTCGCGGATCGCCTGCACCGGCTTCATGCCGCGCTCGCGCTGCGCCTCCAGCGCGAAGTCGATCATCATGATCGCATTCTTCTTGACGATGCCGATCAGCAACAGGATGCCGATGGTGGCGATCAGCGTCAGGTCCATGCCGAAGAACTTGAGCATCAGCAACGCGCCCACCGCCGCCGAGGGCAAGCCGGCAAGGATCGTCAGCGGGTGGATGTAGCTCTCGTAGAGGACGCCCAGCAGCACGTAGATCACCAGCAGCGCCGCCACGATCAGGATCGCCTGGCTGCCCTGCGAGCTCTTGAACACCGCCGCGTCGCCGCCGTAGCGCGTGATGATCGACTCGGGCATGCCCAGCTCCGTGCGGTAGCGCTCCAGGTTGGCCGTGGCGTCGCCCAGCGCCGCGCCCGGCGCGAGGTTGAAGGACACCGTCACCGCCTGCAGCTGCCCCACGTGGTTGATCGAGATCGGCCCCACCGTGCGCGACACCGTCGCGAAGGCCGACAGCGGCACCAGCGAACCGGCGGAGGAGCGCACGTAGATGCGCGAGAGGTCCGCCTCGTCCTGCTTGGCCTCGGGCGCCGCCTCCATGATCACCTGGTAGCTGTCGGCGCTGGTGTAGATGGTGGAGACCTGACGCTCGCCGAAGGCGCTGAACAGCGCGGTGCGCACCGCGTCGACGGACACGCCCAGCGTGTTGGCGCGGTCGCGGTCGATGGACAGCGAGGCCTGCAGCCCGCGCAGCTGCGCGTCGCTGGTGACGTCGCGGAACAGCGGGTCCACGCGCAGCTTCTCCTGCAGCTTCACGGCCCAGTCGTTGAGCTCGCCGGCCTGCACGCTCTGCAGGATGTACTGGTACTGCGCCTTGCTCTGCCGGCCGCCGAGCTGCAGGTTCTGCACCGGGCGCATGAAGACGTTGAGGCCCGCCACCGCGCGCAGCTCGCGCCGCAGCCCGTCCACCACCTCCTTCATCGGCTTGCGCTCGCCGCGCGGCTTGAGGTTGATGAACATGCGCCCGTTGTTGGTCGCGTTGCTGCCGCCCAGGAAGGAGTTGACGCTCAGCACGTTGGGGTTGCGGCGGATGATCTCGGCCGCGCGGTCCTGCAGCTGGACCATGGCCGGGAAGGAGATGTCCTCCGAGGCTTCGGTGGTGATGCTGATCTGCCCGATGTCCTCCTCGGGGAAGAAGCCCTTGGGGATGGTGACGAACAGCCAGGCCGTGGCGGCGAAGGTGCCCGCGGCCACCAGCATCACCACGCCGCGGTGGCGCAGCGCCAGGTCCAGCGTGCGGGTGTAGAGGCGCAGCACCGCGTCGAAGGCGTGCTCGAAGCCGCGCACCAGCAGCCCCGGCGGCTTCTTGTGCGCCTCGTCGCTGAGGAAGCGGCTGGCCAGCATCGGCACCAGCGTCAGCGACACGAAGGCCGACACCACGATCGCCAGCGACACCACCACGGCGAACTCGTGGAACAGCAGCCCGATGACGCCGGGCATGAAGAAGATCGGGATGAACACCGCGATCAGCGAGGTGGAGATCGAGATGATGGTGAAGCCCACCTCGCGCGAGCCGCGCAGCGCGGCCTGGAACGGCGGCACGCCCTCCTCCACGTGGCGGATGATGTTCTCCAGCATCACGATGGCGTCGTCCACCACCAGGCCCACCGCCAGCGTCAGGCCCAGCAGCGAGATGTTGTCCAGCGAGTAGCCCAGGCCCCACAGCAGCGACAGCGCGCCCACCAGCGACACCGGCAGCGACAGCGAGGGGATGACGGTGGCGACGAAGCGGCGCAGGAACAGGAAGATCACCAGCACCACCAGCGCCACGGTGCCCAGCAGCGTGAGGTTCACGTCGTGCAGCGCCTCGCGGATCGACACCGAGCGGTCGTTGACCAGGTTCACCTTCACCGACTGCGGCAGCTGCTCCTGGAAGGACGGCAGCGCCGTGCGCACCGAGTCCACCACGCGCACGGTGTTGGCGTCGGGCTGGCGCTGGATGGCCAGCGTGATGGAGCGCTCGCCGTTGAAGCTGGCGTAGGTCTTGAGCGTCTCGAAGCTGTCCTCGACCTGCGCCACGTCGCGCAGCCGCACGGCGTTGCCGTTGCGCGTGGCAACGATCACTTCCGCGAACTCCGCCGCGTTGCGCAGCTGGCGGTTGGCCTGCAGCGTCAGCGTCTGGCTCGGCCCCTCCAGCGTGCCCACGGGCGTGTTGGCGTTGGCCGCGCGCAGCGCGCTGGCCACCTCGTCCAGCCCGATGTTGCGCGACGCGAGCTGCTCGGGCAGCACGCGCACCCGCACCGCGAAGCGCTTCTGGCCGTAGATGTTGACCTGCGCCACGCCCGGCAGCGTGGACAGCGTGGGCGCGATCAGGTGCTCGGCGTAGTCGTTGAGCTCCGACAGGCTCATGGCCGGCGAGGTCAGCGCCAGCAGCAGCACCGGCGCGTCGGCCGGGTTGACCTTGCGGTACGAGGGCGGCTGCGTCATGTCCTGCGGCAGCTGGCGCTGCGCGCGCAGCAGCGCGGCCTGCACGTCCACCGCCGCGGCGTCGATGTCGCGGCCCTCGTCGAACTCCAGCGTCACCGAGGTGCTGCCGAGCTGGCTGGTGGAGCTGATGACGGCCAGCCCGGGAATGGTCTGGAACTGCTTCTCCAGCGGCAGCGCCACCGAGGTGGCCATGGTCTCGGGACTGGCGCCGGGCAGCGCGGCCGAGACGTTGATGACCGGCGTGTTGTAGCTGGGCAGCGCCGCCACCGGGATGCGGCTGAAGGCCAGCACGCCGGCCACGACGATGGCCAGGTTCAGCAGCACCGTCATCACCGGACGGCGGATGAACAGTTCCGAGAGGTTCATCGCAGTGCTTCCGC
>JAEYPG010000069.1 GCA_023410975.1 Pseudomonadota bacterium | reverse complement strand
GGCCAAGAGCACGGCACTGCGCCTGGGCTACGTCTCCGGCCCGATCAACATCCAGGCCGCGACCCGCAAGGTGGAGAACGCGACGGCGGCGATCAGCGATTTCAAGGACAACGTGATTGGTGCTTCGTACAACTTCGGCGTTGCGACTGTCGGTCTGCAGCGCCGCAGCTTCGAGTTCGGCGCCGACAAGCTGGCCATCTCGATGGCCCACATCAGCGTACCGATCGGAGCCGGGGTCCTGAGAGCCACCTACCAGCGCGCGGATCAGAAGAGCCCGAACGCGACCACCAACGCCAACGACTCGTCGTTGATCGGCATCGGCTACCAGCACTACCTATCGAAGCGCACGTCGCTGTACGGCACGGCGACACGAATCTCCAACGACAACAGGGCGATTTTCACGGTGGCGGGCGGTCCGGCAGTGACCGCGGCCAACTTCGGGGGCCAGAAGTCCACGGCTTACGAGATCGGCCTGCGGCACGACTTCTGATACTGGTCATTCGTATTGAACACCGCAAACAAGGAGCACCCATGATGCAAACCGTCGCCGTCCGCAATATCCCGCGGGCACCTCAGGAAGTCATTGACGCACTGACCACCGCCGGCGTGGCCACCGTGCACGAGGCCATGGGCCGCAGCGGTCTGATGCATCACTACATGCGCCCCGTCTACGAGGGCGCTGCCGCCGCGGGTTCCGCGGTCACCGCGCTTGCTGCGCCAGGTGACAACTGGATGCTCCACGTCGCTGTGGAACTGTGCCGGCCTGGCGACGTGCTGGTCGTGGCGTGCATGGTGGAAAACACCGACGGAATGATCGGCGACCTGCTCGCCACGGCGTTGAAGACGCGTGGCGTGCGCGGCGTGGTGATCGACGCTGGCGCCCGCGACGTCAAGACCCTGCGCGAGATGCAGTTCCCGGTCTGGTCACGCGCGGTGTCCGCCCGCGGCACGGTGAAAGCCACGCTGGGCAACGTCAACCTGCCGGTGGTCTGCGCCGGCGTCAACGTGAATCCCGGCGACGTGGTGGTAGCCGACGACGATGGCGTCGTGGTCGTGCCACTCAAGGACGTCGCGCGCGTGGCTGATCTCGCGCGCCAACGCGTGGAGAAGGAAGAGAAGGCGCGCGCGCGCTTCCTGGCAGGCGCGCTGTCGCTGGACACCATGGGCATGCGCCCGGTTCTCGAGGGCGCCGGCCTGCGCTACGTCGACAGCATCGACGACCTCTGAGCCCATCCCTTGCTCCAAGCAGCGTTACGCGTCGGAGCCATGCTCGCCCTCTCTGGCGCCTGATTGCACTTTCCGAACGGAACTGTCCATGGCCACCCGCCTCATCGACATCCACCCTCACATCATCTCCGACGACACGAAGCGCTACCCGGTGGCGCCGCTCGGCGGCGAGCGATCCAACTGGTCGGAGAAGCATCCAGCGACCTTCGAGCAACTGCTGGCCGCGATGAACGCCAGCGGCATCGACAAGGCAGCGATCGTCCACTCGTCCACCACCTACGGCTTCGACAACTCCTATCTTGCCGACAGCGTCGCCACCAATCCGAAGCGCGTGGACGGCGTGTTCTCCGTGGATCTGCTGGCGGCCGATGCGTCTGACAAGATCCGCCATTGGGTCGATCGCGGACTTGGAGGGCTGCGCATCTTCACCAGCGGCAGCACCATGGGCCAGCAGCCTTGGCTGGAGGACGAACGCATCCTCCCCGGGTGGGACACGGCGACCGACCTGGGCCTGTCGATTTGCGTGCAGATGACAAGGGCCGCCTTGCCGCAGCTGGAAAAGCTGCTCAAGCGATCTCCCCGCACTAAGGTGGTCATCGACCACATGCTCAAGCCCCCGATTGCCGAAGGCGCACCGTATCCCGGCGCGCAGTACCTGTTCGACCTGGCCCGCTATCCGAACGTCTACCTCAAGATGACCAGCCGCAACACCGCGCAAGCGCAGCAGGGCCAGGCCACGCCGGAGAGTTTCTTCGGGCGCGTGGTGCAGGAGTTCGGTGCCCATCGCATCGCCTGGGGCTCCAACTACCCTGCCACCGACGGCACGCTACAGGCCATGGTCGACGAGCTGAAGAAATGCATTGCCTTCCTCCCTGAACGCGACCAGCACTGGATCATGGCCGGCACCGCCCAAGTGCTGTATCCACACTTGGCCGATTGAGCCCGCACCGCTGCAGACGGCCCATTCACGCCTGCTCCCATACACACCCATTCGCAAGCACGAAGGATCAACATGACGGCGCCCATCACACTGCGCACCAATCTCGCCGATTCCCCAGCGGTGAAGGCCATGAGGGACGGCCGCGTCACCTCGGATATCGTCACGCTGGATTTCTGTGGCCCAGAGGTGTCGCACGATGGTTTCAAGCCCATGCTGCGCGACAAGGCCTTTCAGGCCGGCGAGCTGGCGATCAACACCTTCCTGCAGGCCAAGGCCTACGGCAAGCCCTGGGCCCTGCTGCCGACGCCCCTGATCGCCAATTTCCAGCACCACTGCATCGGCTTCAACAGCGAGCTTGGGCATCTGAACCCGAGGGACCTCGAAGGCAAGAAGGTAGGCGTGCGCATGTACGCGCAGACCACGGGCCTGTGGGTACGCGGCATCCTGCAACACGAGTACGGCGTGGACCTGGACAAGGTGACCTGGCTGACGCTCGAGGATGCACACCTTGCCGAATACCAGGATCCGCCCAACTGCCAGCGCCTGCCTGCGGGTTCGAAGATCGCGCAGATGCTGCTTGCCGGCGAACTGGACGCGGCCATCCTCAGCCGCAAGGACTGGCCTGAAGACCCGCGTGTGCAGCGGCTGATTCCCGACGCCGACAACGCGGCCAAGGCCTGGTACGCCCGCGAGGGCGTGGTGCCGACCAACCACGTGTTTGTCGTGCATGAGGAGATCGCCCGCCAGCGTCCCGACGCGGTGCGCGAGATCTACCGGATGCTCAAGGACAGCCGCGCGCTGGCCCCGGCGGCGGCCGTGGCACACCTGCCGCCGTTCGGCATGGAGGCCAACCGCAAGGGCTTCGAGATGGCGATCCAGTGGTCCTACGAACAGAAGATCATTCCTCGAATGCTCTCGCTGGAAGAGCTCTTTGACGACGTCACGGGCTCGTTGAACTGAGAAGAACACCGCCAACCCGGCCGGTTTCCGGGCAGGGCTTAGAGCTGCGACTGCCGCCACCCGGTACGGCGCCCGTGTTGCTCGACGCCAGGTCGAGCAACCACCGAGCTACGGAAAGTGTGAAATGAAGAGACTTAAGACTGTTGTCGGCCAGTATCACCACATGCGGCCGCTGAGGGACGCAACGGTCAAGCCAGAGCGTGCCGAGCTCGAATTCGTCGATTTCAAGGCAGTCGGTGCATCGTTCAACGACATGCTGAAGGATCAGCGCTACGACGTCTGCGAGATGGCGCTGGTCGCATTCATGCAGGCGGTGGAGCGTGGAGCGCCCATCCGGATGCTGCCGGTGGTCGCGCTCGGAGGCTTCGTCCACCGGAGCATCTACTACATGCCTTCCCGCGGCCCCCTTACTCCCTTCGAGCTCGCGGACAAGCGCATTGGCGTGCGCTCCTACAGTCAGACCACGGGTGTCTGGGCGCGCGGTGTGCTCGCCGAGCAGTTCGGCCTGGACCTCACCTCCCCCACCTGGGTTGCCACGGACGATGCCCATGTGGCCGGCTTCCAGGACCCGTCCAATGTCGAGAATCTCGGGACTCGGGAAGCGATGGGCAGCCTTCTGCTGGCCGGCACGGTCGATGCGGCAGTCCTGCACCCGACCCAGCGGCCGGCGGCGGAGTTCGCGCCATTGATCGCCGATCCGGAAAAGGCTGCCGCCGATTGGTTCGACCGTCACCGAGTCGTTCCGGCAAACCACGTGATTTGCGTGGCACCGTCGGTCTGGAACGATCCTCGCCTCCTTGAGGACGTGTATTCGATGTTCGTGCGCTCCTACCGCGCCGCCGGCGTTCCTGAGGCGAATGATCGGGATCCTCTGTCCTATGACCACCCGCACTTGATCAAGACGGTCAAGGTGGCCAGCGATCTTGCACTTCAGCAGCAGCTGATCAGCGCCCCTTTCAACGCCGCCGATGCAGTAATCGCCCTGTAAAGCCGGAGTTTCGACGTGAAGAAATTGCTCAATCGGCCCTCAGGGTCGAAGAGGAGCCATGCGATGAGCTGTGCCAGATCGGCTACTACCGCTGCCCTGTGCGTTGGCTTGGCCGCCTTGCTGCCTACGATTGCCTGCGCAACCGAATACCGTCATTTCGGCTGGGAAGAAGTCGCCTCAGGTGTCTGGTTCGGCATGCCGCTGCCAAACTCGTTCCAGGGCGGCAATGTCGCCATCGTGACGCTGCCCGGCGGTGGATCGTTGGTCGTGGACACGCAGAATTCCGAATACCTCGGGCATGAGATCCTGGAAAAGGCCAAGGAAGTCGGACACGGCCCCGTGAAGTACGTGGTCAACACGCATTTACACCAGGACCACCTGGGCGGCAACGTCGCGTTCCGCCGTGACAACCCGGCCGTCAAGATCATCGCTCACACGAACACCTGCACCACCGCGCCGCAGAAGACGGTGCCACGCATGGCCGATCGGCTGCCCGGCATTGTCAAGGGGCTTGACGATATGCGGGCCAAGCGCGCAAGCCTGCAGGACGGCGACCAGGAGGCTGCTGCGGCGCTTGACCGGCGCATCACCGGCACGGAGCTCTATCTCGCCGACGCCAAGGACTTCAAGTGGGAAATGCCGAACGTGTGTCTGGATCTGAAGCCAGGACAGGCCAAGGCCATCGCCGAAGGCGGGCGACGCATCGAGATTCGCTACTTCGGACGTGGCCACACCACCGGTGACCTGGTGGTGTTCCTGCCGAAAGAGAAGGTGGCGATCGTAGGCGATCTGTGGGGCGAGAAGTCGGGCTACACCTTCCTGGACGCCGGCCTTGATGGTCGAGAGGGCTCGGTGCTGGAGACACCGGTCACGCTCAAGAGGGTTCGTGGTCTGGACTTCGATAAGGCGCTGTCCGGCCACACGCCGGTGATGCAGGGCAAGGCCAGCGTGGACGCAGCCATCGCCGCCGGCGAACAGGTGATCGCAAAAGTCAAGGAGGCTGCAGATCGCGGTCAGTCCATCGGCGTGGTGCTGCAGAAGATGCCGCCGCCCGACAACGCACCCTTCTTCGTGTCCGATGGCTGGCGAAGCATCGTCGTCCGAACGTTCGAGGAAATCGAGCTTCGCCGGCAATTTGGAATGCCGTTGCCGGGACTGGCAGCCAGCGGGAAATAGGCGCGCCAACCCAGACAGTTAACGGTCGAACTGCGCCTTTCGCAATTGGAGATTCAGCAGGAGACAAGATATGAACAAATCATTCAAGCTCGCTTGTCTGGCACTTGCCTTGCCCTTCGTCGCCGTACCGCAAGCGGCGTGCGCTCAAGGCGGTTATCCCTCGAAGCCGATTACCCTCATCGTCTATGGGGCGCCGGGCACGACCCCGGACGTGTTTGCCCGCGCCGTGACGCGACAGATGAGTGCGTCGCTGGGCCAGCCCATCGTTATCGACAACCGTCCCGGATCAAGCGGTGTCGTCGCGGCCAAAGAAGCAATCAGGGCCGCGCCGGACGGGCACACGCTGCTGCTCACCAGCAGCACGGCGCTTGTCAACGTGATGCACTTGATGAAGAAGCCGCCGTTCGACCCGCTGCGCGACCTGACGCCGATCGGTGCGCTGTTCTCTCCGGTTGAGGTTCTGGTCGTTCGCTCGGACCTGCCCGCCAAGACGGTACCGGACCTGATCTCCTATGCGAAGAAGAATCCCGGCAAGCTGAACTATGGTGCTGCCGGCGTGGGCTCGATCTTTCACTTGAACGGCGAGCTGTTTGCATCGACGGCGGGCGTCAAGCTGGTCCACGTACCGTACAAGGGGCCCATCGCAGCCATGCAGGACATGGCTGCCGGCAGCGTCGATATGGCCTTCAACTCGTTCGGCGGTCTTGCCGGCATGGTGTCCACGGGCAAGGTGCGCGTGATGGCCACCCTCGACAAGCAGCGCTACAAGGGCCTGCCCGACGTGCCGACCGTCGCCGAGACGCTTCCGGGCTATGAGAAGGTCGACTCCTGGTTCGCGCTGATGGCGCCGGCCAAGCTGCCTCAGCCGATCGCGGCTCGCCTCAACACGGAGTTGGCCAAGGCGCTCAAGTCGCCTGAAATGGTGAAGTGGATGGACGAAAACGCCGTCCTGCCTATTGGCGGAGCGCCCGAGCAGGTGAACGAGATGATCAAAGCCAGCTCAGTGCGCATCAAGACGCTGGTGGACAAGATCGGCATTCAGCCTGAATGACCGATAGCGCAGGTTGGGAACCTAAGGAAGGCACGAGATGAAAACCAAATCAGGCATTAACGGAGTTCGCAGCGTCGATTTCGGGCTGCCGGACCTGGAAAGCGCAACGCGCTTTTATGAGGAGCTGTGGGGTCTCACCGTAGTAGCCAAGTCGCCGGACAGCGTGTACTTGCGAGCCACGGGGCCGGACTTCTATGTGCTTGCCCTGCACCGCCATCCGGAGCCGCGGATGCTGCGCGTTGACTTCGCCATCGAATCCCGGGCCAAGGCCGATACCCTGCATGCGTCGCTCAAGCAGGCTGGGGTCGAAGTCGGGGAGCTTGGCCCTATCGCCGATCCTGGCGGCGGCTACGGATTCTCATTTCGCGATCCGGTGGAAGGCCGGGTGTTCCGCGTGGTTGCCGACGCAGCAAAGCACATCGACTGCGAGGACGTGGCAGACCGTCCACGCAAGATCGCCCATGTGGTGTTGAACAGTCCCGACCGGCAAGCGGCGTTCTTCGTTGAACAGCTCGGCTTCAAGATCATCGACCAGAGCCGGACCATCACCTTCCTCAACTGCAACAGCGATCACCACAGCCTCGCGCTGTATATCTCCAGCGGTGCCAGTTCGTTCAACCACCTTGCGTTCGAGGTGCCTGATCTGGACTCGGTGATGTCGGCCACCGGCAACATGGTCGAGCATGGCGAAGAGATCGGCTGGGGCGTCGGCCGGCATGGTCCGTGCGACAACGTGTTCTGCTATTTCGTTGGCCCCGGTGGGTTCATCGTCGAATACACCGCGGAAGTGGAGCAAGTCGATGAAAGCTACCGGGTGAAGGGACCGGAGGAATGGAATTTCCGCCGCGGCCGTCGGGACCAGTGGGGCTTGGCGCTGCCGACAAAGCGCATGCATAACCCGGAAACGAAGGTCCCTTTCTCGGACGTGCTTTTCAAGTCCTGATTGATCCGGCGGGTTTGCGCTCGCCTTTGACCCCGCAGCTTGAACGCGAGTTGCCGAGGGCGTCTGTTTGTTGCTGCACTGGGCGATTTGCGATCGCCCAGTGCAG
The DNA here is from genome assembly GCA_023410975.1 of Pseudomonadota bacterium. GTDB lineage: Bacteria > Pseudomonadota > Gammaproteobacteria > Burkholderiales > Burkholderiaceae_C > Azohydromonas. The sequence goes on along the minus strand of JAEYPG010000069.1, from coordinate 4,387 downwards.
ACCGAACGCAAGCAAATACAAGAGCCCCACGTTGAGACTGATTTCCAACCAGTCTCGCGGGCTGCGCTGGCCGAGACATATATTTTTCATGGCGCGGTCAGTATAGAGCGCCGATTTTCTGGTGGTTTTTCATCCACGGTGTGAATCGGGCATCCCGAATTTCTACGCCGAGGCCTTGTCACGCGTGTTCATGCCTTCCGGCAGATGTCTGAAACTGGCGCTCACAGCCAGCTCAGACCCCAATCAATTGACTTGCGTCCAGCTCGTCAAGGTGATGCTCGGCCTCGGTTTAAGGATCGAGTCGAGTTGTATTGCGAACCAACTTCAAATTTCCAATGAGGAGATAAACAAATGGTGAACAAAACAAGAGCAATTCTTGTGGCCGGAAGTGCGGCCGTGTGTTGCAGCCTGGGATGGGCTCAGTCCACGGTGGAGATCTACGGCGTCATGGACCTGGGTGTCGCGTATGCGAACCATGTCCGAACAGGCGCGGTAGGTTCGCCGACCGGCAGCGTGGTGCGTGTCGATTCCGGTCAGGCCATGGCTTCGCGCCTGGGTTTCCGCGGCCGCGAAGATCTCGGTGACGGCCTGAAGGCAGTATTCGTCTTTGAACAAGGCTTCAGCGCCGACACCGGGGTGCTGGGCCAAGGTGGTCGGATCTTTGGCCGCAACGCCTATGTTGGCCTGGCCGGCAACTTTGGAGAAGTCCAACTCGGGCGCGTTGTGACGCCCATCTACGACTTCGGCGTGGCGCTAGATCCCGTGGGTCCGGCCCGCTTTGCCGGCCCGCTCTTTGACCCGGTGTACCTCTCGCGCGCCGACAACTCGATCAAGTACGTTGGCAAATTCGGCGGGTTCGGCATCAGGGCGCAGTACAGCCTGGGCTACGACGCGACGGTTGCCAATGGCGGCGAACTGCCCCAGTTCAAGGTCGGCAAGGAAACGGGCTTGTATGTCGACTACACATCGAACGGCTTGAAGATCGGTGTCGCGTTCGACCGGCAGAACGGCACGTCCGCAGCCACGCAAAATGACAAGAACCAGCGCCTTGCGTACGCCGCGTCCTACGACTTCAAGGTGCTGAAGCTGTACGCAGCCCATGAGCGGCAGACGGTCCAGAGCGGCGGAGTCTCAAACGTCAACTCGCTGTCCTGGGTAGGGGCCATCGTCCCGGTCACCGACAGCTTGCGGTTCCACCCCGGGGTTTACGTCTACAACCCCGCCGGCAGCTCGAACCGCTCGGTGATGCCCACGGTGGCCGCTTACTACGCCCTGTCCAAAAGGACTGAGCTCTACACCCAGGCCGCCTACATGAAGAACCAGTCGGCCGCCACGACGGCGTTGATCGGCTCCATCAATCCGGGCAGCAACCAGACGGGCATCACGGTCGGCATTCGGCACGCGTTCTGAGCAAGGCTTGCCTGGCAATTCAATATCTCCCGGAGACAAGCATGAACAAGAAGAAGGCAGTCGCCACAGCGGCAGCCCTTGCAGCACTCAGCGCTGGTGCCTGGGCACAAAGCTCGGTGCAACTGACTGGGACCGTGGACGCCTTCGCAGGCGCCATGCAGATGGCGGGCGCAACCCGCACCAACGTGCTCAACAGCGGCGGCATGACGACGTCGCAGTTCGCCTTCAAGGGCACGGAGGATCTGGGCGGCGGCCTGCGGGCCGGCTTCACGCTGGCGTCTTATCTGCAGCTCGACAGCGGTGCCTCAGGGCGCTTCACCGGTGACACGCTGTTCTCGCAGGCAGCCAACGTCTCGCTGTCGGGCAGCTTCGGGACGGTCGTCATCGGCCGCGGCCAGGCGCCCAACTACCTGCCCACCATCTTCTTCAACCCGTTCGGAGACTCCTTCACCTTCTCGCCACTGGTGCTGCATTCGGAAGTTCCCCTGTATGGCAAGACGGGCCTGGTGTGGAACTCGGCCGTTCCGGCGGACGCGGGCTGGAACAACCGCATCCTGTACAGCACGCCCAGCTTGGCCGGCCTGGTCGCGAACGTGTACTACCAGTTCGGGGAAGTGGCCGGCAGCAACGGCAAGAACAACGTCGGCGCCAACCTGATGTATTCCAACGGCCCGTTTGCCGCCACCGCGTTCTACGAGAAGGACCAGGTCACCAACCCTGGCAATTCAGTCGTCTTCAGCACCAACGACCGCAAGACCGACTGGATGCTCGGCGCGTCCTATGACTTCAACGTCGCGAAGGCGTTCGCGACCTACGGCAAGGCCAGCTCCAACATTCTGGTGCCGACCTCCAAGACGATGTCGCTCGGCGTGTCGGTGCCCGTGGGACTTGGCAAGATTCTGGCCGATACGGCACGCACCGAGATCAGCCCCAGCGGCGCCACCCGCCGCACCAGCACCGTGGGCTACGACCACAACCTCTCCAAGCGCACGGACGCCTACGCCAACGTGATGCGCGACTCGATCACCGGGCTGGCCAGCGGCACCAGCTGGGGCGTAGGCCTGCGTCACCGGTTCTGACGTACCCGCAGTCCTGTCTGGTTTCGCACGCTTGCTTGGCTGTTCCAGACAGGGCCGATGCTGCCCAACCCCAGCCTGGCTCGCATGGGCTGGATGTGGCAGCAGCATTCGTTGCATGGCAGGCGAGATGAACCGGATTTGCGGTCCGCTCGCGCCGCTTCCCAGTGTTTGAGGACCAATTCCAGGGCCGCCGTGGCACCCAGGCTGCGGACTTCGGCGCCGGGGTTGAAACCTCCGGCGCCATTTTTCGTTGGACGACAAAACCAGCTGATCGGCCAGCTGCTCCAAGTCGGCGAGGTACTGCTCTGGATTACTCCAAAATCGCGTGCGCCGCACCCTTGCGCGGCGACGTTGTTCCAGTTGTGCGCGTACCTCCCTCCAGCGCTGTCAGTTGGCACGTGCGAGCTCGCATGCAGTATCGAGGCGGCCGCGCGTGACGGTTGCCGCCAGCAGTCGCACCGCGCCGCTTAGCACCATGGCGGGGCTGGCGGCCTTGCGCCCCGTGGTGCGCCGCTCGTGGTAGCGGTACGAGCCGAACAGCTGTTCCAGGTCATTGTTCGTACGCGGCAAGTCTTCGATGTCGTAGCAGTGGAACAGCCCCGTGTGCCAGCACCGCGCTTGCGTAGACGAAGTGCTCGAGCGCGGGGGCCAGCGTTCCCGCGCGGCGGCCGTGGCGGCTCATGGCGCCCAGCAGCCCGTCGAAGCGGCGCTGCACCGTGCGGGCGCTGACCGCGTCCTCGTTGTTGAGATGTGTGCAGCCGAGTGCACCGAGCGCCAAGCATGGATCACGTCAGGCCATAGCGCTGGCGTGTGCTGCAGTCCGCGCTCGATAAGGCGCTGCAGTTTCGTCAGCGGCGCCAAGCATCGAGCGCCCTTTTTGCGGCATCCGCTGCAAGCTCTTTGTGACGGTCTCCAGGCGCTGCTTCAAACGCAGCCCGGCGGCATCCAGCAGCGGGTGATCGTCGTCGGTGATCGCGCTGCGTACCGCCGAGCAAAACGCCCCACGACTTGCACCCCGACGTCGTCACGGCCCTCAACCGAGCGTCCTCTGGGGCGGATACCCCGGATCTCGGCCTTCAGTTCCTTCTTCAGGTGTCGGGCTGCCTCGAACACCGGCATGACCGCCTCGCGCAGGAATTGAACTGGCAAAACTGGTTCGGCACCCCGGGCAGTACTTGCGCCCCCGTCAGCCGAATCGATTGCTGTGTGGCACTGAGGACAACCACCACCTCGATCTTCTTGCCCAGTGGCCCAGCGCCTCGCGCAGCAGGTGCGCCAGATCCGCGCGGTGCTGGAGAGCGCCTTGCCCCCTTCATGAGCTTGACACCGGCCACTACGTCACGGATGGCGCCCGTGAGGGAGTGGGTCCTTGGTCAACACTCGGCCCGTGATCCTGGGAGGGCACAGGCTGCGAGACGCTGGGCAGGAACGCAGTGGCGGTGGGCAACAGGGGCAGGCGGACCTTCATGGCATGGGCGTTTGCGTTGCGGAACCTGCGAATTGCGCCGGCGACCATTGCATGCGAACCGAGTGTCTGGCCTTTGCACCCTGCATTGCACAAGGTGCATCCAGCGGCATGCCAATGGCCGGCTGCCTTATTCCGCCTTCAGGCCGATCTTCTCGACCATCTGCTTGACCCGTGCTGAGCTGGTCTTCATCTGCTCCGTTACCTGCACGGGCGATCCGCCCAGCGGCTGGGCATATTGTTCCTCCATCCAATGCGCCAGCTCGGGCGTCTTGAGAGCCTTGGTCATTTCGTCATGGAGACGATTCACAATAGGCTGAGGCAGCCTGGCCGGCCCCATGAGGGCGAACCAGGCATTGATCTTCTGGTATCCCGGCAGGGTCTCGGCGATGGTCGGGACATCGGGCAGACCCTTGTAGCGTTGTTTCTCAAG
>JAEYPG010000007.1 GCA_023410975.1 Pseudomonadota bacterium | reverse complement strand
GATCATGGCTGCGTCGAGCACGTCCGATAGCGGCGGATAGGGCGCGGAGTCCGGCTCGGTGTGGCGTATCCAGCGTTGCACGCGGACATGGTCGAGCTCGGTCAGGACGCGATCGGTTTCTTGGACGAGAGCATGGCGGCTCATACGGATTCCTTGATGGAGTCAACGGGCGCGTTGTCGAGGGCCCGGCGGTCAAGGAATGCGCAAACTGGGGAAAAGGCTGACCGCCGGGCCTACGGATGCCGGGCCGTACGGCCCGGCACGCGCGCTCGTCGCATGCGCACAGCGGTGGTCAGCAGCATGTACATGCCCATAAGGATAGCCCCTGGCTGCCTGGATTCGGCCAAGCCAGGGACCAGGGACAACCCTGAACACGCATTGCGTGCCGTCATGCTGAGCACACGGCGCCTGACGCCATTGGCCGCCAGCCCCGAGAAGCAGTCAATTCAAGCGCATCGGCTCGAAGCTCAAGAGAGTCCAGGCGGCATGGCTGGCTTGTTCGCGCCGCTGCCGAGCGGGCTCGACAACTGGTTGCGTCCGGATTGCTGCGCCGCATCGGCGACAAAGCACCTTAATGGGCTCTGGATGAATGCATGGTGGTCTTCAACGCACCTATCGCCCAAGTATTCCTGGTACACGTAGTCACCCTGAAGCATGGCAAGGCCTGGCGGCGCTACACGCTGCGTTTCGGGCCGGTTTGCAATGGCATGGCTCATGTAGTCGGCCCACACCGGCAATGCCAGCGTTCCACCAGTCGATCGACCCAAGCCACGAGGCTGGTCGTATCCCATCCAGACCACTGTGGAAACGCCCGACGAGTACCCGGCGAACCAGACATCTTTCGCGCCGTTGGACGTGCCCGTCTTACCCGCCACGTCGCTGCGTTCAAGCACCGCTGCGCGCCGGCCGGTGCCATGGCGCACCACGTCACGCAGCATGCTGTCCATGACGTGGGCGTTGCGTTCGGAGATCACGCGCGCTCGCGGCGCCGCGGCGGGGGCTTCATACAACACGCCGCCGCTGCGTTGGCTGATCTTGGTAATCAGTCGGGGAGCGGTCCGTTCCCCTCCATTGGCGAACACGGCATAGGCCTGCGCGAGCTGTAGCGGCGTCACCGCGCCCGCTCCGAGGGCAAGCGGCAGGATCGGCGGGTTAAGGTCGGCGGCAAACCCGAAGCCGGCAGCGAACTGCTGCACGTAACTCGCTCCGGCAGCCTGCATGAGATTGACCGCCACCACATTCTTGGAACGCACCAGACCGCGCCTTGCCGAGATGAAGCCCTCGTAGTTGTCGCCATAGTTGCGGGGACTCCAGGCCTTGCGACCGCGTGCCGGCGGCGTGACCAGGCGCTGGGTGTCATCGATCAGCGTGCCCGGGAAATATCCCTTCTCCAGCGCCGCGGAATACACGAATGGCTTGAAGGTCGAGCCTGGCTGCCGCATCGCCTGAACGGCATGGTTGAACTCGCTGAGCGAAAAATCAAAACCACCAACAAGTGCGAGGATCTCGCCAGACTGCACATCCACGGAAACCAGGGCACCATCCATCTGCGGAAGCTGACGCAAGCCCCAGCCCTTGGCATCGTCATGCAGCACGCGAATCACGGCGCCTGGCGCAATGCGATAACGGGCCGGTGCATCGGGCTTGAGTGCCGCCATGGTGTTGCTGTCCAGGTTTCTGGCCGGAATCAGGACGGATGTGCCGTCCCGCAATACAGCCGTGATGCCGCTGGAACGCGATGCCTCCAGGACGAGGGCCGCACGCAGCGCCCCACTGTCACGATGCGGCGCGAGCGCGCTGCGCAGCCCCGCCCGGTCGCCGATGGCGGGAACCTGCTTCACACGCCCTTCCGGACCGCCATAGCCTTGCTTGTCCTGCGCGGCAAGCAAGCCGGTGCGCAGGGCGCGAGTGGCAGCATGCTGATGCGGCAGGTCGATGGTTGTTCTGACATCCAACCCCAGAGAATGCGCTTCATCGCCGTACCGCTCGACGACCATTTTCCTTGCTTGTTCGACCGCATACGCGGCGGCGGCGTCAATGGAGCCTTGGCGCTGCCTGAGCGTGAGCTTCTCGCTCCGGGCTTGCTGGTACACAGGCTCGTCGATGTGCCCGAGGTCGCGCATGCGCTTGAGAATATGCTGCTGCCGCACGACGGCGCGGTCCCGGTTGACAACCGGGTTGTATGCGGAAGGCGCCTTCGGCAGCCCGGCCAGCATGGCCGATTCGGCCACCGTCAACTCGTCGAGCGTCTTGTCGAAATAGACGGAGGCGGCTGCGGCAAAGCCGTAGGCGCGCTCGCCCAGATAGACCTGGTTCAGGTACAGCTCCAGGATTTTGTCCTTGCTGTAGACGGATTCGAGCTTGTACGCCAGCAGGATCTCCATGACCTTGCGGTGGTACGTCTTCTCGCGGCTCAGGAAGAAGACGCGCGCGACCTGCATGGTGATGGTGCTGCCGCCTTGCGCATGCTGGCCGGCCACAAGGTTGCTTGCCGCGGCCCGTGCCAGTCCGGTGAAGTCAACGGCACCGTGCTCGTAGTAGTCCGCGTCCTCGATGGCCAACAAGGCTTGCCGCAGCGTGACGGGCACTCGCTCGATCGGCACGACGTCTCGCCGCTCCTCGCCGTACTCCGCAAGTAGGCTGCCATCCCTGGCATAGATGCGCATCGGCAGCATGGGTTCGAAGTCAGCCAGATGCCCGACCTGGGGCAGAGACCGCCACAGTTGATGGATGCCATAGGCGCCACCGACGGCGCCGCTCAGACACACCCCTAAGGTCATCCCCAACACGAGCCTGGCGCAGGCTCCGATGCGCGATGTCTTGACGGTCACGGTTTTCTGATCCACACCTCATGTCCTTCCTGATGGCGACGGCGGCGCCGTCGTCTCCAACCCCGTTTCTTGCGTAACCACATCCAGCTGGCCCGTGAATGCAGCGAAGGCTCTTTGGGACGTTCACCTTCGGCCGTCGTGGCGCGAGCCGGGCGCTATTCCCAGCTTTGCTGATACGAGAACGTCGGCAGCCGCCAGCCGCGCCAGATGGCCAGCAGGCGAAGGGCCAGCCCGGCGGCGAAGCTCAGAGCCGTGTTCCAGGTGGCGGGCACACCCAGCGCGCTCAAGCCAAGGAACAGGATGCAAACGGCGAGCGAGACGACCGCATAGAGCTCGCGCCGGAGCACCACGGGTACTTGCGTGCACAACACGTCACGGATGACGCCGCCGCAGATGCCGGTGATCATGCCGGACATGATCGCCACGAGGGCTGGATAGCCCATCTCCATGGCCACGTTGCAGCCGATCAGCGAGAAGGCGACGAGGCCCATGGCATCGAGCACGAGAAAGACGCGCTTCAGATGGTGCATGCAGGGCGCCGCCACCGTGGTTATCAGCCCGGCGCAGACGACCAGGTAGACATATTCGGGGTGCTGCGTCCAGCCGACGGGGAAGTTCCCAAGGATCAGGTCGCGGACGGTGCCCCCGCCCAGAGCCGTGACGAAGGCGGCGACGGCAACGCCGAAGACGTCCATTTGGCGGCGCCCGGCGGCAAGGGCGCCGGACATCGCCTCGGCGGTGATGGCGACTACGTAGATGGAAGTGAGCAAGGCTTGGGACGGATGAAGGCAAGGCTCGACACGGTGCGAGCCTTGAAGCGCCTCTCCCTCTGTCCTTTTACCTGAGAGTTTGGGCCGTCGTGAACGGCCTGCCCCTTCGGTGGGCCGATGCTTCGCAAGAAGCGCTGCGACCTCTCTCCAGTTGGCTGAATGCTTCTGCGGTTTGGTGTGCCTGAGCGATTATGGGAGCTTGCGCCTTCGGCGGAGGCGGGGGCCTCTCTCTCCCGCAGAACAAGGCCGATTATCGATGCGGCGGACAACTTGCGTCAACCGCCGTCCATTTCGCGACGGAATGGAAACCAAGACGGAGCGTGCCGATCAGCCGCAGGTCGCTGCCAGAATCGCCGGAGCGGCCTGACTTCTGGCACGCAACCATGTTGCGTCGGCAACCTCCGCTTGGCGTTGCGCTGATCAGCCGCGCGCCGGCAGCACCGTGCCCACGCACTCGCCAAAGCCGATGCGCGCTGCGCCGGGCTTCTCGCACCAGCCGCGGATGACAACGCTGTCGCCGTCCTCCAAGAAGGTGCGCTGCTCGCCGCTGGGCAGCTGCAGCGGCTGCTTGCCGCCGGCCGTGAGCTCGATGAGCGCCCCGGCCTGGTCCAGCGTCGGGCCCGAGAGCGTGCCGCTGCCGAACAGGTCGCCCGGCTGCAGGTTGCAGCCGTTGACCGTGTGGTGCGCCACCATTTGGGCCACCGTCCAGTAGGCATGGCGGTAGCTGGTGCGGCAGATCGTGGCTGCGGCGGCGCCCGCCTCGCGCAGGCGCGGCGTGAGCAGCTCCACCTGTAGCTGGATGTCAAACGAGCCCTCGCGGCGGTTGGCTTCGGAGTCCAGGTAGGGCAGCGGCTGTGGGTCGCCCTCGGGGCGCACGAAGGGCACGCGGAACGGTGCCAGCGCCTCCAGCGTCACGATCCACGGCGAGATGGTGGTGGCGAAGCTCTTGGACAGGAACGGCCCCAGCGGCTGGTACTCCCAGGCCTGGATGTCGCGCGCGCTCCAGTCGTTGAGCAGGCAGATGCCGAAGACGTGGTCCTCGGCCCCGTGCATCGCCACCGGCTCGCCCTGCGCGTTGCCGCTGCCGATGAAGATGCCCAGCTCCAGCTCGATGTCCAGCCGCCGGCTGGGGCCCGCCACCGGCTGCGCCGCGCCCGCGGGCAGCGTCTGGCCCACCGGGCGATGGAAGGCCTGGCCCGAGACGCCGATGCTGGAGGCGCGGCCGTGGTAGCCAATGGGCACCCACTTGTAGTTGGGCATCAGCGGGTTGTCGGGCCGGAAGAGCCGGCCGATGTTGGTCGCGTGGTGCACCGACGTGTAGAAGTCCGTGTAGTCGCCGATGCGCGCGGGCACGTCGTACTCGGCTTCGGCCTGCGGCACCAGGCAAGACCGCAGCGGCTCCTGTTCGGCCGCGCCCTGGCGCAGCGCGCGCGACAGCGCCAGGCGCAGCGAAGCCCAGGCCGGCTGGCCCAGCGCCATGAGCGCATTGAGCTTGTCCTGTGACGCGGCGCGCACCGCCTCACCGGCCGCGCCACCGAACACGCCGGACGCGGCCACCGCCGCCAGGTCCACGACCTGGTCGCCGATCGCCACCCCGCCGCGAAAAGCTTCCGCGCTCCCTTTGCGGCGAAAGACGGCAAAGGGCAGGTTCTGGATGGGGAAGCCGGTGTCGGCCGTGTTGGCCGACGCGACCCAACTGCGCAGCGCTGGGTCGTGGGTCTCGTTGAGAGTGGTCATGACCCGGGCTCCTCAGGCGGCGGCGCTGCCGTCATGCATCCAGGCAGCATGCTTCGGTGCCCGCTTGGTGCGGCTCCACTCCTCCAGCATGTCCCACTTCACCTCGTCGAGCTTTCGCATCATCTTGGGCGTGCCGCAGTCGGCAGCCAACTCCAGGCGGTGGCCGTTCGGGTCGAAGAAATAGATGCTCTTGAAGATGGTGTGGTCCGTGGGACCGATCACATCGATGCCGGCAGCTTCCAGCCGCGCCTTGGTCGCCAGCAGCGTGTCCACCGAATCCACCTTCAGCGCCAGGTGCTGCACCCAGCTCGGCGTGTTGCGGTCGCGGTCCATCGGCGGCTGGCTGGGAAGCTCGAAGAAGGCCAGGATGTTGCTGTTGCCCGCGTCCAGGAAAATGTGCATGTACGGATCGGGCGCCTTGGTGGAAGGCACCTCGTTCTCCGCGATGGCGAGCACGAACTTCATGTCCAGGTGCTTGCTGTACCACTCGACGGTTTCCTTCGCATCCTTGCAGCGGTAGGCGACGTGGTGAACTTGCTGAATGAGCATGGGATCTCCGGTGAAAGTGTGGGTTGCCTGGGCTCAGAGGTCGCGCAGTGCGGCTTCGAGCTGCTGCTGGAACGCTTCGGCGTCGCCCAGCGACTGCGCATTGAGCAGCGCCAGCTTGACGAGGAAGAGTTCCGACTTGTCGCCGGCGGCGTCGATGGCGGTGGCCAGGCGGTCGTAGACGGTTTCAAGCCCGGCGATGTCGAGCGTGGTGTTGGGGGCGGTCATGGGGTGTCTCCTCACCGCGGCAGGGCGGCGTCAAAAGCGGCTTGCAGCCGGGTGGCATCGAGCGTGAGCCAGCGGGCGCACACATGCTGGTCGGGGCGCAGCAGGTACGCGCCGCCGCTGGCCCGCACGCCATAGAGCCGGCGCACCTGGCCGTCGGCATCGGCCAGGGCCAGGTCCGCGCCGGCCACGGGCTGCGCGGCACCGATGGCCACGACGCGCAGCGGCACGCCGCGCGCGCGCGCCGCGTCGATGACCTGCAGCAGTGGCGCCGGGATGGCCGCGGCCTCGGTGAAATACAGCAGGTCGAAGCCGCCGCCCAGGTGGTCGAGCAGGAAGTCGTCGGCGCCCAGGCGCACGTTCTGCGGCGGCGCGCCATGGGCCGGGCCGGCGGTGAACAGCGCGTTGTCGTCGCCGCGGCTGTTGAGCATCGAGTCGGTGTACTCGTGCGGCCGCGAGGTGCGCCAGTGGTAGAGCGGGCGCACGAAGTCCTGCGAGAGCGACAGCGACAGCACCGCGTCGCGCAGCAGCTTGAAGCCCCGCGTGGGCGGCGTCATGAAGCGCGTGCTCTTGCCCGCCTCGTCGATGATCTCTCGCGCCGCGCCCACGCGCTCGGCGCTGAAGTTGGCCAGCAGCTTCTTTCCCGCCAAGCCCTTGACCACGAAGGCCAGGTGCCAGGCCAGCGACTGCGAGTCCTGGAACGCGGTGTTGGCGCCGCGCACGCCGAAGATCGGCAGCAGATGCGCCGCGTCGCCGGTGAAGAGCACGCTGCCGTGCACGTAGTCGGGCAGCGTCAGGGTGCGCGCCGAATACACCGAGCACCAGTCCATCTCCCAGCTCGCACCCGCGTGGCCGATCATGGCCAGCTGCGCGTCGATGCGCTGCTTCAGCGACTCGGGCTTCAACGCGTCCTCGGGCGACTCGCCTGCGGGCAACTGGTAATCCACACGCCAGATGCCATGCGGCTCGCGGTGCATCAGGATGGTGTTGCCCGGGTTCCAGTCGGGGTCGAAGAAGGCCAGCCGTTCGGTGGGCAGCGGTAGATCCACGCGGATGTCGGCGATGACGAAGAAGCCTTCGTAAGAGGCCCCTTCCATCTGCAGGTTCATCGCGGCGCGGATGGCCGAGCGCCCGCCGTCGGCCGCCACCACCCAGTCGCTCTCCAGCGAGTACGGGCCTTCCGGCGTGTCCACTTCCAGGCGGGCGAAACCGTCGAGCTGCTCCAGCTTGGTGAGCTTGTTGCCCCAGCGCAGGTCGATCAGCTCGCTGGCCTCGCAGGCGTCCAGCAGGTACTCCTCCAGGTACTGCTGCTGGATGTTGATCATCGGAAAGAAGCGGTCGTCCGGCGCATGGGGCGCCTCCATGCGGAACACGCGTTGGCCGCGGTAGAACGAGTTGCCGAAGCGCCAGGGCAGGCCGTTCTCGGTGATGCGCTGCGCCACGCTCACCTGCTGCAGGATCTCCATCGAGCGCCGCGTGAACACGATGGCGCGGCTGCCCTGCGAGACCTGCAGCTCCGCGTTGAGCACCACGCTGGGCACGCCCAGGCGCGCGAGCTCCAGCGCGGCGACCATGCCGGCCGGCCCCGAGCCCACGATCACCACCTTCTGGCGCTGCTGCGCGCCCCGGGCCGAGGGCAGCCAGGGCTGGTGAACCTGATAGTCGTAATAGATGGAAGGACGCGGCTCGGTAGTCGGCTTGTGCATGCTGTTGTCTCCGGTGTGGGGCGCGCTTGCGTGGAACGCAGCTCTTTGCGGGAGCGGGCGATTCGCACGGCGCAAGGACCAAAACATCTGTGCGTACAACTATTTTGGTTTGATGGACCTCAAAGGTCCATAACGTATTTCTACTTAGTTGTACGCGCAGATGTTCTTGCGTAAAGTCAAACCAGAAGCCGGCAGCCGGCGCCATGCCGCGCGAGCTGCCAGGACCATCCACAGCCACCAGGAGACTTCATGACCACTATCCGCGCCTCGCGCCGCTCGCTCATCCTCGCCGCCGTGTCGCTGCCGCTGGCCGCCATGGCCTTCCCCGACAAGAGCATCGAGTGGGTGGTGCCTTATCCGGCAGGCGGCGGCTCCGACGTGGTGGCGCGCACGCTGGCCGAGCCCATGGGCAAGGCGCTGGGCCAGACCATCGTCATCAACAACAAGCCCGGCGCGGCGACCAACATCGGCGCCGACTACGTCGCCAAGGGCAAGGCCGACGGGTACCTCATGCTCACGGCTGACACGGCGACGCTGGCGGCCAATCCTTTCCTCTACTCGAAGCTGTCCTACAACGTCGAGAAGGACTTCGCCCCGGTGGGACTGATGGCGCGCTTCCCGATGCTGCTGGTGGTCAACACCGCCGTGCCCGTGAAGAACCTGGCCGAGTTCACCGCCTGGGCCAAGCAGCAGCCGCAACCGCCGGCCTATGCCACGCCCGGCTCGGGCAGCCCGCACCACCTGGCCACCGAGCTGTTCCGCGAGCGCGCCGGGCTGAAGTTCACGCACGTGCCCTACCGTGGCGCGGCACCGGCGGTGCAGGACGTCATCGGCGGCCAGGTGCCCTTCATGTTCGCCGACAGCGCCAGCGCCTACCCGCACATCCTTTCGGGCAAGCTGCGCGCCATCGGCGTGGCCAGCCCCAAGCGTGTGGCCGGCTTCGACACCGTGCCCACGCTGCAGGAACAGGGCATCAAGGACTTCGAGGCCTACGCCTGGCAGGGCCTGGTGGTGCCGGCCGGCACACCGCCGCAGGCCATCGCCACGCTCAACAAGGCCCTGGTCTCGGCGCTGCAAAGCACTGCCGTCAAGGCCCGCTTCCAGACGCTGGGCCTGGAAGCCATCCCCAGCTCCCCGCAAGAGATGGCCGCCTACGCCAAGAGCGAGCGCGAGAAGTGGGGCAAGGTCATCCGCGCCAACGACATCCGTCTCGACTGAATATGGCTGCCCGCCAGAAGGAGCAGGACTTCCGGCTGGAGTGCACCGTCACGCACCGGCTGCACACGCTGTCCAAGCTCACCGACCGCCTGAGCCAGGCGGCCTACCTGGACGCCACGGGCATTCCGCTCAACGAGGGGCGCACGCTGGCAGCGGTAGGCGCCTTCGCGCCGCTGTCGGTCAATGACCTGGCCCGGCTGGCCAACCTCACCAAGGGGCAAGCCAGCCGCGCCGCCCAGACCCTGGTGGACCAGGGGCTGGTCCACAAGCAAAGCAATGCCGTGGATGCGCGCGGCGTGGTGCTCACGCTCACGCCGCAAGGCCAGCAGTTGTGGCGGCGGCTCAAGGGTGTCATCCAGGCGCGCAACGAGGAGATCACCGCCTGCCTCGACGAGGCCGAGCGCCGGCAGTTCGATGGGCTGCTGGACCGGCTGGTGGCGCATGCGATGGCAAGCGCGGGCGAGGAGCCGTAGCGGGCCGGCGCTGCAGGACCGGCACAGCAGCGCTGACCCCGCAGCCGCCGGCGACCCCTCGCCTGGCGGGCTCCCAATCGCCTCCAGTCAGCCGCGCGCCCGGTACTCCGAGAAGATGTTCAGCTCGACGTGCCGCTCCACCCGCTGCAGCCCGCTGGCGGCCAGCGTCTCCATCACGCGAGCCGGCGGCACGCAGGCCTCGATCGTGTCCCAGTAGTAGCGCCAGAGCATGGGCGTGTCCTTGGCGCGGGACACGGCCCGGGCCAGCAGCGGCACCACGCCGCGCATGTAGGCCTTGAGCAGGGCGTGGCCCAGGCGGCCTTCGGGGCGGGTGATCTCCAGGACCAGCAGTTGCCCGCCCGGCTTGAGCACGCGGCGGAACTCGGCTGCCGCCGCGCTGAAGTCGGCGATGTGGCGCAGCGCATAGCCCATCACCACGAAGTCCGCGCTGGCGTCGGGCACCGGGATGTCCTCGGCCCGGCCCAGCCGGCACTCCACGGCCTGCTCGAAGCGGGCCTGGCCCATCATCCCCGGGCTCGGGTCCACGCCGACCAGGCGGTGCGGCTCGCCGGTGAT
>JAEYPG010000744.1 GCA_023410975.1 Pseudomonadota bacterium | reverse complement strand
CCAGCACGCCGTGCTCGCGCTGCAGCTCGGCGAAGCGGGCCCGGTCCACGCGCTCGGCCGCGCCGGCCTGGTGCTGCAGCATGTGCACGTCGCGCAGCACCCGCTCCTCCAGCACGGCGTCGCAGCGGCCATGCGTGAGCACGGCCCAGAACGCGGCGGGCACGCCGACCCCCTCCTGCAGCCGCTGCTGCCACCACTGCGCCAGCGCCGCGCCGTCCTTGCAGCGCGCCGCGGAGGCCAAAGCGGGCGCGAAGCGCTCGTCGAGCTCGCGCTGCAGACGCTCGGCCAGCGGCGTGCGGACCTTGCACTCCTGGATGGCCAGGCAGTGCAGCTCGTAGTCGTCCTGCGGCAGCGCATCGGCCATCACCTTCTGCGCCACGCGGCGCAGCAAGGGCAGCGGCACGCACACGCCCACCATCGGGCAGTAGGCCGTGGGCGCCAGGTCCCAGAAGCGGCGCCGGCGCGAGCTGCGGGTGAAGAGCTGCGCGGCCGCGGCCTGCGCGTGCCGGCACGGCGCCAGGCCAGGGCGGTCTTCGCTGCACATGGTTGGCTCCTCGACTCAATGCCAGGCGGCCGAGGCGGCCGGGGGCGCATCCAGGCGCGCCTGCAGGCCGCGGCGCGCCGACAAGGTCATTTCCGACAGCTCATCAAAGGCCTCGGGCGTCAGACGCAGCGTGAGCGCGCCCACCTGCAGGTGCACCTGGCGGCAGTGCTCGCACACCAGGACCCGTCCCAGCGCGCCCTGCGCCACCGTCCGCGGCCGGCAGCCGGCGTCGTCCTCAGCGTTGCGTTGATCCAAGCCGTTTCTCCTTCCATCACCCGTGGTGTCCATGCGTCCACTTTATTGCGAATCATTCTCATTAGCAACAGGCACGGTGGATGTCTTCTCGCCTCACGGCGGGCGCCCCTGTCCTGATATGACCGGGCCGGGCTGGGCCAGCAGCGGCGGGCATGGGCGGCGGGCCTGCGGGCAAGTACCTTGATTTGCCCGTTCAAAACGCTTTGCACCATGGAGATAAATGCTCGACGCCAGGCCATTCCTCCGAAGCCTGGCTATTTGAAGCAAATAATCAAAGCGCTTTCCACGCGCATGCGAAGCAGTTACAAAACCACCTTGAAAACCTGAAGCATCGGTATGTTCGTTACAAAAATCACACCCTCTCCGGCGCTGAACACCCGCTGATTTGTATCTGTGGCCGACTTGATGTAGCGCAAGCGGGCTCAGCGAACAGAACGGAAGCGATGCTCGCAAGTCCTTGCCAACCAAGGAAATTCCTAGGAATTACAGGTTGCCGCAAGAGTAAGGAGCTGCCGACCAAATAATCGCAAACAAGTAACAATGCATTTAGTTACTTAGGATACCTGACTTCACAAACACACTACTAACAGTCTTTTACAGTCCGTCGAAATACAGGCTGTACCGCTTGATAAAGCACCTGAAGCAGTAAATCGCTGAAGGCGGGAATTACACAAACACGCTTCCAGGCTCGCCAATAAAACCGGCAGCCAGCGCGCCGTGAATTCCAGTACCGGCCCGACAAGGGCTGTTCTGAAGTATTACTGGAATCAGCATCGTGAATATCCATATCAATCTGCGCCCGGCGCTGGCCGGGTCCCTGGTGTCGACCCTCGTGCTGCTCGCGGCTTGCGGTGGTGGCAGTGGCAGTAGCGAAACGGCGTTGTCCCAGGTTTCCTCGTCCGGCACGGCGGCGTCCACCGCGTTCGCCCAGCCGATGGCGTTGACGGCGGACACCCGCATGAAGTGGAACCCCGGCCACTACGTGCAGCTCGGCGCCGGCGCCAGCGACGATCTGGTGCAGCGCACCTTCAAGGAAATCTCCACCTTGCCCAACGTGCGCGGCGTGCAGACCCGCCACGTATGGCGTGACCTGGAAACCGACAAGGGCGTCTACGACTTCAGCGAGATCGACAAGGACCTGGCCAAGGCCCAGGCGGTGGGCAAGCGGCTGTTCATCATGGTCGGCACCAAGACCTTCAAGGCCGGCTCGCGTGCGCTGCCCGACTACATGCACACCGACGAGTACGGCGGCGGCGCCTACCGCATCTTCATCGACGGCAAGGACACCACCGGCACCGAGGCCACCACCGGCGAGAACATCGCGCTCTACAACGCCAATGTGCGCGACCGCTTCATCGCACTGACCACCGCGCTGGGCCAGCGCTACAACGGCAACAACGCCTTCGAAGGCATCATCTTCAACGAGACCGCGCTGGGCCAGTCCGTCGTGCCGCTGACCAGCACGCAGAAGGCGGACTTCTTCACCAACTTCGCCGCAGTGGACGCAGCCACGCGACAGGCCTTCCCCAACACGGTGGTGCTGCAGTTCATCAACTTCCCGCGCGCCTACATGCCGGGTCTGGTCAACAGCGCCATCAACAACAGCGTGGGGGTGGGCGGGCCCGATACGTTCCTCAACGACAGCGAGCTGGAGGCTTCGGCCTACCCGCACTACGACACCGCCTGGGGCAAGGTGCCGCTGGGCCCCTCGGTGCAGGCGGAGAACTACGTGACCACGTACCAGTACGGCCCCTACGCGCCGCCGGCCGTGACGGACCTCTACGCCTTCGCCAAGAACCGGCTGCACGCCAACTACCTGTTCTGGTCCAAGACGCTGACCGAACCGCTGATGCCCTACAGCAACGTGCTGGCGATGTGGAAGTCCGCCAGCTTCCCCAAGGATGCCGCCGGCGGCCTGTCCACGACCTGCCCGAGCACCTTCACGTCCTGCGTGCCCAAGCTCTGACCATAAAGTCGACCAACGCGCGCTTCAGCGGGCCCTTGCGGGCCCGCTTTTTTGTTCCCTACTCAACCATGAGCGCCTGCAGCACGGCGCGCAGCGCGTCGGGCAGCGGCACCGGGCGGCGCGTGGCGCGGTCCACGTAGACGTGCACGAAATGCCCCTGCGCCGCGGCCTCGTCGTCGCCGTTGCGGAACAGCCCCACCTCGTAGCGCACGCTGGAGTTGCCGATGCGCGCCACGCGCAGGCCCCCGCGCACGCGGTCGGGGAAGCTGATGGGGGCGAAGTACTGGCAGCCCGTCTCCACCACCAGGCCCACCGTCTGGCCGGCGGCGTAGTCCAGCACGCCCTGCTCGATGAGGTGGCCGTTGACCACCGTGTCGAACCAGCTGTAGTAGACGACGTTGTTCACGTGCGCGTAGACGTCGTTGTCCATCCAGCGCGTCGTGATGTCGCTGAAGGCGCGGTAGTCGGCGCGCGTGTCGCGGCTGGCTTTGGCCATGGGCTCTCCTGCAGTGGTCGGGGGCGGTGCGGCTCAGGCGCGCTCGATGGCCAGCGCGATGCCCTGGCCCACGCCGATGCACATGGTGGCGACGGCGCGGCGCCCGCCCGTGCGCTCCAGCTGGCGCAGCGCCGTGAGCGCCAGCCGCGCGCCCGAGGCGCCCAGCGGATGGCCCAGCGCGATGGCGCCGCCGTTGGGGTTGACGTGGGCCGCGTCGTCCGCCAGGCCCAGCTGGCGCAGCACCGCCAGGCCCTGCGCGGCGAAGGCCTCGTTGAGCTCGATCACGTCCACCTCCGCCAGCGACCAGCCGATGCGCTGCAGCAGCTTCCGGGTTGCCGGTGCGGGACCGATGCCCATGATGCGCGGCGGCACGCCCGCCACCGCCATGCCCACGACCCGCGCGCGCGGCTGCAGGCCGTAGCGCTCCAGCGCCGCATCGGAAGCCAGCAGCAGCGCGCAGGCGCCGTCGTTGACGCCCGAGGCGTTGCCCGCGGTCACGCTGCCGTCGGGTCGCACCACGCCCTTGAGCCGGCCGAGCTGCTCCAGCGTGGTGTCGGGCCGCGGATGCTCGTCCGCGCTCACCGTCACGGGCTCGCCCTTGGCGCGCGGGATCACCACCGGCGCGATCTCGCCGGCGAAGAAGCCCGCCTCCTGCGCCGCCTTGCAGCGCTGCTGCGAGCGCCAGGCGAAGGCGTCCTGGTCCGCGCGCGCGATGCCGAACTCCACCGCCACGTTCTCCGCCGTCTCGGGCATGGAGTCGATGCCGTGCGCCGCCTTCATCTTCTGGTTCACGAAGCGCCAGCCGATGGTGGTGTCCTCCACCTTGGCCGTGCGCGAGAAGGCGCTGTCGGCCTTGCCCATGACAAAGGGCGCGCGCGTCATGCTCTCCACGCCCCCGGCCAGGATGAGGTCGGCCTCGCCCGTGCGCAGGCTGCGCGCGCCCTGGCCGATGGCGTCCAGCCCCGAGCCGCACAGCCGGTTGAGCGTGACGCCGGCCACCTCCACCGGCAGCCCGGCCAGCAGCGCCGCCATGCGCGCGACGTTTCGGTTGTCCTCGCCGGCCTGGTTGGCGCAGCCGTAGAGCACGTCGTCCACGGCGGCCCAGTCCAGGCCTGGGTGGCGCTCGACCAGGGCGCGGATCGGCACCGCGCCCAGGTCGTCGGCGCGCACGCCCGCCAGCGCACCGCCATAGCGGCCGAACGGCGTGCGCACGCCATCGACGATCCAGGCATTCGAAGTCTTGGACATGGGGCTTGTCTCCTGTGAGGGCGCAGCGTGCGCCCGGGTTTTGTATGGGATGGAAGTTGGCGGCAGACCAGGGAGGCGCCGCGGCAGGACGCTCCGCGCCCCACTGAATTGACCGACCGGCCGGTAGATATTAAGGTCCGGCGACTTCGTGACGCAAGTCAAGCCCGGTCCCTGAAAACCCGAGCAGCGGGCAGCGGACCCACAACACCCGCAAAAAGGAGACAACCCCATGCCCTGCTACAGCCTCGAAGGCGTGATCCCGGTGGTGGACCCCAGCGCCTACGTGCACCCGAGCGCCGTGCTGATCGGCGACGTCATCGTGGGCCCGGACTGCTACGTCGGCCCGGCCGCGTGCCTGCGCGGCGACTTCGGCCGCATCGTGCTCAAGGCCGGCGCCAACGTGCAGGACACCTGCGTGATCCACGGCTTTCCCGAGCAGGAGACGGTGGTGGAGGAGAACGGCCACATCGGCCACGGCGCGGTGCTGCACAGCTGCGTGGTGCGCCGCGACGCGCTGGTGGGCATGAACGCGGTGGTGATGGACGAGGCCGAGGTGGGCGAGCAGGCGATCGTGGCGGCCTGCGCCTTCGTCGCCGCGGGCGTGAAGGTGCCGCCGCGCACGCTGGTCGCCGGCGTGCCGGCCAAGGCGGTGCGCACGCTCAGCGAGGGCGAGATCGCGTGGAAGCAGGAGGGCACGCGGGTGTACCAGGACCTGACCCGGCGCAGCCTGGCCTCGATGCGGGAGGTGCAGCCGCTGGCGGCGCTGGACGCGGACCGGCCGGCGCTGAAGGCGCCGCACGTGAAGCCGCTGGTGGCGGCCAAGCGCGACTGACCCGTCCCGCTGCCGGCATGCGGCCAGCGCCCCACTACCTCCTCGCCCCCGTCGGCTCCACCGGCGACATGCACCCGTTCATGGGCCTGGCGCAGGCCCTGCAGCGCATGGGCCGGCCGGTGACGCTCATGGGGCCGGCGTTCCACCGGGAACTGGTGGGCCGCGCCGGCATTCCGTTCATCGGCCTGGGCCGTGACGAGGATTACCTGCGCGTGGTCGGCAACCCCGCGTTGTGGCATCCGCGCAAGGGTTTCAAGGTGCTGTTCGGCGATTTCCGCGAACCGCTGCTCGACGCCTGCCGGGCGCTCATGGCGTTCCAGCCCGATGCGCCGCGCGTGGTGATCGGCCACCCCTTCGCCCTGCCCGCCATCGCCATGGCACGCGAGCTGGGCTGGCAGGCGCGCGTCGTGGGCGCGTACCTCGCGCCCTCCAACCTGCGCACCGTGCACGACCCGCTGCAGCTGGGCGAGCTGCGCATGCCGCGCTGGGTGCCCACGGGCTGGCGCCGGGCGCTGTGGACGCTCCTCGACCGCACCCTGGTGGACCCTCATGGCGCCAAGGAGGTGAACGCGGCGCGCGCCGCGCTGGGGCTCGCGCCCCTGCGCCAGAGCCTGCTGCCGCACATGCAAGGCGTGCCCGAGGTCTCGGTCACGCTGTTCCCCGAGTGGTTCGGGCCGCCGCAGCCGGACTGGCCCCGGCCGCTGCTCATGGGCGATTTCCAGCTCTTCGACGCCGACCAGGACGCCCCGCTCCCGGACGCGCTTGCGCACTTCCTGGACGCCGGCACGCCGCCGCTGGTGGTCACGCCGGGCACCGCCAACGCCCATGCGGCGGCGCTGTTCGCGCTGGCGGCACAAGCCGCTAAGAAGTCGGGACGGCGGGCCGTGTTCCTCACGCGGCACCGCGAGCAGCTGCCCGAGGCGCTGCCGCCTTCCATCCTGTGGGAAGCCTATGTGCCGCTGGGCCGGCTGCTGCCCCGGGCGGCCGCCCTCGTGCACCACGGCGGCATCGGCACCACCGCGGAGGCACTGCGCGCCGGCGTGCCGCAGCTCGTGACGCCCTTCGCCTGGGACCAGTTCGACAATGCCGCGCGCGTGGAAGCGCTGGGCGCGGGCCGCTGGATCCCGGCCGCCCGGCTGAGACCACGCAAGCTGGAGGCCGCGCTGCACGGGCTCGACGCGCCAGCCGTGCGCGAGCATTGCCGCCGAGTGGCCGCGCGCTTCGACGGCGCCACCGGCCCCGAGCCGCTGTGCCGCGCCATCGAAGCCCTGCTGGGCGTGGCACCGGGCTGACACGCCCGCCGCGGCAGGCGCGGCAACCGCCGGCACAAAGAAAAGCGGCCGGCGTCATTGCGCACCGGCCGCGAAAGGACCCCCCTGGGTCGCCTAGGAGACAACCTCGTCCCGACCCCGGCGCACCGACCGGCTGCGGCTCCGGCGGGCGTCGTTTCGAGCGTCCATGGAGCCATGGTAGGGCGGCGGACCGCAGCTGCACATGGGCGGATCTGCGAAGCGCGATGGTTGTTTTTGCCCAGGCCGGGTGGGCGTTTTGTCATGCCGCACTTGGGATGCGTCCGCATCCGCCAGCCACAAAGAAAGCGGCCGGTACCTGACGGTACCGGCCGTTCAAGCGCGGCCCCTATCCCGCGCGTCCCCTGGGTCAATCGATGAATCCTGGCGTGAAGGCGCGCATGAGGGTTGTGGCGCTACCCGACCAACGTCTCAGGCTCCCTGCTCCTTCGGTTCAGGCAGGACGATCTGCAGCGACTTCGCCGCAAGCTGGCTGGGTACGTCACGACCGCCGCGCCTCCCTGGAGGCCCGCCCTGTCGGGCAGGCCTCGTCGTTGAACCCATGCTAGGGCCCGGCCCCGTCTGCCGCATCGGAGCCGTCGCCCATGCACAGGCAG
This sequence comes from Pseudomonadota bacterium, assembly GCA_023410975.1. GTDB lineage: Bacteria > Pseudomonadota > Gammaproteobacteria > Burkholderiales > Burkholderiaceae_C > Azohydromonas. The sequence goes on along the minus strand of JAEYPG010000744.1, from coordinate 854 downwards.
CAAGTTGTCAGGGGCGCTCCGGGAGACTTGTCACGGGTGGCCGCACGGCCGGCACGCCGCCCAGGAACAGGTCGGCGACGATGGGAGCCATCGCCTCGTGGTCCAGCACGCCGTCCGGCCGCAGCCACGTGAACATCCAGTTGATCATGCCGAACAGGAGCATGGTCAACGGCTTGCCCAGGCCCGCGGTGCTCATCTCCGGCCGCATCTCGCCCAGGACCCGGGCAAAGCCGTCCACCAGGCGGCGCTCCTTCTCCAGCACGCGCTCGCGGTCCTCCTCGACCAGGAAGCGCACGTCCTCGGTCAGCACGCGGTGCGCGTACTGTGCATGGGCGTACTCCTCGACGAAGCGCCGTATCAGCTCGCGCAGGCGCTCTTCAGGCGGCAGCCCGGCGGCGGCCACGTCGTTCACCAGCCCTTCCAGCTTGGCCACATGCCCCTCGGCAATGCTCACGAGCAGGGCGTACTTGTCCTTGTAGTAGTGGTAGAGCGTGGGCTTGGACAGCCCGCAGGCCTCGGCGACCTGGTTCATCGACGTGGCAGGGTAGCCGCGCTGCGCGAAGAGCCGGGCAGCCTGGGCCAGGATGGCTTCGCGCTGCTCTTCAAAGCCGGAGGTGCGGATGCGGGCCATGGGTCTTCGTTCCTCTGTGAGCTGCTGCATGAAAACGTGAAACCCGTCATCTTGCAGCAGCCGGCCCGGCCCCCGGCCCGCGCCTAGCGCGCTCGGCGGTCGATGACGCGGCGCGCCTTGCCGGTGAGGGTGCGCTCGATGGAGTCGGGCACCAGCACTTGCACGCGGGTGCTGATGCCCACCAGCGTCTTGATGCGGTGCTGCACCCAGTGGGCGATCTCTT
>JAEYPG010000733.1 GCA_023410975.1 Pseudomonadota bacterium | reverse complement strand
CCTTGCCGCAGTCTCCATGAACGCACCATGCCGGCCCTGAACCTCGCCGATGTCCTGCTGGGCGTGATCGTGCTGCTGGGCCTGTGGGGCGGGTGGCGCCGGGGCTTCATCCTGGCCGCGCTGGAACTGGTGGCACTGGGCGCCGCGCTGGCGGCGGCACTGTGGGGCTGCGCACGCGCGGCGCTGCTGCTGCAGCCTGCGCTGGACGAGGTGTGGGCGCGGCCGCTGGCCTTCGTGCTGCTGTTCGCAGGGGTGCGGCTGCTGCTGGGCTGGCTGTTGCTGCACCGGGTGCGTGCCCTGCCGGGGCAGGCGCATGCGCACAAGCTGAATCGCGCCCTGGGCCTGCTGCCGGGGCTGGCCAACGGGCTGATCGACGCCACGCTGGCCGTGCTGCTGCTCCTGGCCCTGCCGCTGCCCGGTGGCCTGGGCACGGCGGCGCGCGATAGCAGCCTGGCGCAGCGGCTGGCCGTGCCGGCCCAATGGGTGGAGTCCAGACTGGGGCCGGTCTTCGATGAGGCGGCCGGCCGTACCTTGAACCTGCTGACGGTGCGGCCGGAATCGGACGAGTGCATCGAGCTGCCGTTCCGGGTGAGCGATCCGCGCCCGCGGCCCGAGTTGGAGGCGCGCATGCTTGAGCTGGTGAACCGGGAGCGCGAGAAGGAGGGGCTGCGCCCGCTGCGTGCCCACCCGGAAGCCGCCGAGGTGGCGCCATTCGCGCGACATGTTTGCCCGTGGCTACTTCTCGCACATCGCGCCGGAAGGCGCCGATCCGTTCCGTTCGACCGCATGCGCCGCGGCGGACTGCGCTTCCTGCTGGCAGGGGAGAACCTAGCGCTGGCGCCGACGCTGGAGCTGGCCCACCGCGGGCTGATGAACTCGCCAGGCCACCGCGCCAACATCCTGCGCCCGGGTTTCGGGCGCGTGGGCATCGGCATCCTCGACGGCGGGCGCCGCGGTCTGATGGTGACGCAGAACTTCAGGAACTGAAGGCCGTGCGCCGAAGGTTGCCCGTACATCGACGCGGCCGCCGGCCGCGTTGCCTACAACCTGGCGCGCCGGGACAATCGTCCACATGCCTGCTTCATCTGCTCCCGTACTGATCGTGGTGGCCGTGGCGGCCGCGCTGCTGCAGGGCTGCGCCACCACGCCTGCGCCTTCCTCCAATTCCAGGGCCGTGCCCGGCTCGCCGCGCGTGCTGTTGCCTTCGTGGGGCAGCTCCCGGCTCAGTGCCGACCAGGCACGCGACGCCACGGTGTACGCGCTCGGCCTGGTCGGTACGCCGTACCGTTACGGCGGCAACACGCCGGAGTCGGGCTTCGACTGCAGCGGGCTGATCGCCCACGTGTACCACCATGCCGCCGGCGTGGCCTCGCCACGCTCCACTGCCGGGTTGCAGAACTGGGGCAGCGACGTGCCGCTGGAAGAGCTGCGCAGCGGCGACCTGGTGCTTTTCGGCGCCTCGCGCACGGTCACGCACGCTGGGATATTCGTCGGCAACGACCGCTTCGTGCACGCGCCCTCGACCGGTGGCCAGGTGCGCCTGGAGCGCTTCAGCACGCCGTACTGGTCGCAACGCCTGCTGGCCGTGCGCCGGCCCTGACGCGCCCCGACAGGGCAGCTTGACCAAGCCTATTCACAACATACACGCAGCTGCCTCCCGATCTCTTGAACCCTGAATGGCAACGTTGAGACTCCCCAAAGCCCTGGCCCCCCTTTCCTGATTTGCCCTTGCGTTTCCTTGCATGGGCCCGCTGCCTTCGGAGAAAGGAAGGTTGGTTTTGATTCAACCTTGTATGTGGTTTTGTAGTTCGGAAAAAGTCTTCGGCCGGCTTGCGATAGCAGCAGTCCATTGAAGTCGGCAAAGCTACCGGTATGTGCCTGGATCAGGCTGAGAGGCCCTAGATGGGTGCGCTATCCTGCTTTGTTCCTATCCGAGAAGTTCCGGACATCCCATGCACATCGGCATCGCAGAAGACGACCCCGACCAGCAGGCCCTCTTGCGCCTGTGGTTGGAGAGCGCACAGCACAGCGTCGCCACTTTCGGCACCGTTGCGCAGTACATCGAAGCGCTCAAGCGCGAACGATTCGACATGCTGCTCATCGACTGGATGCTCCCCGACGGCACCGGCGCGGACCTGCTGCAATGGGCCCGCGGCAACCTGGGCTGGGAGACGCCCATCCTCGTGCTGACCGCTCGCGATGACGAGCAGACGGTGGTGGAGGCGCTGCAGGCCGGCGCGGATGACTACGTCGTCAAGCCGCCCAAGCCTGCGGAGCTGCTGGCGCGCGTGGCGGCACTGGGCCGGCGCGTGCGCGCCAACGCGCTGCCGGTGCTGCGCCTGGGTGCCTTCGAAATCGACATCCAACGCCAGCGCCTGTCCATCGACGGCGATCCCGTGATGCTCACGCAGAAGGAGTTCGACCTCAGCGCCTACCTGTTCCAAAACCCCGGCAAACTGCTGTCGCGCGATCACCTGCTCAACAAGATCTGGGGCCTCAACGCCGAGGTCGATACCCGCACCGTGGACACCCACGTCAGCCGGCTGCGCAAGAAGCTCGGCCTGGACGGCAGCAAAGGCTGGAAGCTCGTGCCGGTGTACGGGGTGGGCTACCGCTTCGAGCGCATCGATACAGCGGCCTGAAGCCGCCGCGCGTCCCGCGCCGGGCGCGCCTGTTTCGGGCTCGGCGGCTCGTTTGCCTTGAAGAATGCGCGGCCCTGAGGACTGTGTCGGTCCGCACCACAGCCCGCAAGGCCATGCCGTTGAGGGGGCAACTCGTGTCGCTGCCCCGCGGCGCCACGGATCACGGTCGCACCATGGGCGAACCGGTCAAGCCGGGCGGCGCCCTGATGCCGCCTGTCCCCGTTCCCAGGCGACGCCAAACGCCTGGCCACGCGGGTCTTCAGCAGGCAAGGGACTCCAGGAAGCGCAGCCCGTCCGGCGCCTCGACATGGGCCGAGTCCGCGCGCACGGCCAGGCGCTCGCCGTTCCTGAACTCGAAATGCGCCTCGACGGCGCCGGCCGACGCATAGGGCAGCGGCAGCGAGCGCCGCGGCCCGGCCGCCTCCTCGCGCCATTGCACCTGCGCCAGCAGTCCGATGCAGGCCTGCAGCCGGCCGCCGTCCTCCCAGCACGCCCGCTCGAAATGCAGCTCCAGGGCCGGGACATAGCCCTCGTCGGCACCGGCGCCCGCCGGGTGTGCCAGGCGGCGCACATGCGCAGCTGAAAACCTCAGGCACAAGCCGTCGCCACGCGCCCCGACGGCAGCCACTTCCGAATCGGCGAACAGGAGCTCTTGCATGACCATGCCGGCACTCTACGCCCGGGCAGGACAAAACGACGGGGTGCCCCAGGAGAAATCGACCGTGCGCGCCGCCCTCGGCGCTTGCTACCGTGCAGTCGCCGGAGCTCGCCGCAGTGCGGAAGTTCCGGCACGGGAAACCAGGGCCGCGCGGCGCACGCCCGTGGGGCTGAGCACGAAGCGGGAACAGAAAGGAGAAGCAGCCTTCATGAGCAAGGACGTCATCCGACTCGGCGACCCGACCAGCCACGGCGGCGCGGTCGTCTCCGTCAGCGCCCGGCACTTCACCGTGGACGGGCGGCCCGTAGCCCGCGTGGGCGACCGTTGCACCTGCCCCGTCAAGGGCCACGGCGCGTGCGTCATCGCCGAGGGCGATCCCAGCTTCACCATCGGCGGGCTGCCGGTGGCCTTCGACGGGCACCGCACCTCCTGCGGTGCCGCGCTGCGCAGCACGGGGGGCGGTTTCGAGCGCGACTGATTCCAGTTCTGTTTTAAGAGTGAAGTAAATCC
>JAEYPG010000735.1 GCA_023410975.1 Pseudomonadota bacterium | reverse complement strand
GCGCGGCAGCGCGCCGCGGCCAGGCCGCCACGCAGGCGCCCAGCGCGAGCCCCGAAGCGCCCAGCAGCAACCGGCGGCGCTGCGTATCGGCCGCAACCCGGGCGCCACTGGGGCGGGTTCCAAGTTCGCGCTCCATAAGGGAAAACCTTCTCAGCGCGAGGCCGCGACCATGTAGTCCACGGCGGCCTTGACCTCGTCGTCCTTCAACGCCGCGTTGCCGCCGCGCGCGGGCATCGAGCCCTTGGCGCCGTTGAAGCCTTCGAGCGCGTGCTTGTAGAGGGTCTCGGCGCCCTGGGCGATGCGCGGGCCCCAGTCGGCCTTGTCGCCGGGCTTCGGGGCCCCGGCCACGCCAGCGCTGTGGCACATCGAGCAGGTCGAGCCGTAGACCTTCTTGCCGGCGGTGTTCTCCGCCTCGGGCGCGGGCGCGGGTGCCGGCGCAGTGGCCGCGGCCACCGGTGCCTGCGGCGTGGGCGCCGCTTCCTGCTTGCTGCAGGCGGCGACCAGGCCGAGCGCGCACAGCGCCAGGGAAAGCGTGAGGTATTTCATATGGGAGCCTGTCCGTGGTCAATTTCGACGGGTAATTCTAGGATTGATTTTCCAGCAAAATTTTCGTTTCAACGCGCCAACTTGATCCAACTCAAAGCTGTACCGCCGATATATCTCAATCATTCAGCCTGCATAAATGGAGGGCGGCGGATGCGAATTCATTTTCACCGCCTGTTTAGGCAAAAAACTTGAACTGGTTTAAGGAATTTTCCATGGACATCGGCGTGAAGAAGAAACTCGCGGCACCCGAAACCGGCCTGGCCCGGCGCCGCTTCCTGAACACCGCGGCCGCGGCCGGCCTGGCCGGCGTGGGCATGGCGGCCTGCTCCGACAAGCCGTCCTCGGCGCCGGCCACGGCGCAGGCGCCGTCGTCGGCGCCGCGCGCGCAGCCCAACCCGGGCGAAGGCAACGGCAGCATCCACCTCAAGCCCGGCGAGCTCGACACCTACTACGGCCTGTGGAGCGGCGGCCACAGCGGCGACATGCGCGTGCTGGGCCTGCCCTCGGGGCGCGAGATCACGCGCATCCCCTGCTTCGTGCCCGATGCGCTGGTGGGCTGGGGCGTGACCAACGAGTCCAAGGCCATCATGGGCACCAAGCCCGACGGCAGCCTCAAGTACACGGTGGCCGACACCCACCACACGCATGCCTCCTACAAGGACGGCGACTACGACGGCCGCTACGCCTGGATCAACGACAAGATCAACAGCCGTATCGCGCGCATCCGCCTGGACACCTTCACCTGCGACAAGATCACCGAGCTGCCCAACGTGCAGGGCTTCCACGGCATCTTCCCCGACAAGCGCGACCCCGTTGATGCGAACATCAACTACACCACCCGCGTGTTCTGCGGCGCCGAGTTCCACATCCCGCTGAGCACCGGCGACCTGGACAAGCCCGAGAAGTACCGCACGATGTTCTCCTGCGTGGACGCGGAGACCATGGAAGTGCGCTGGCAGGTGCTGATCGACGGCAACTGCGACCTTGCCGCCACCTCCTACGACGGCAAGCTCGCCGCCACCAACCAGTACAACACCGAGGGCGGCGCCAAGTACGAGGACATGATGTCCGCCGAGCGCGACGCCTGCCTGTTCTTCAACATCGCGCGCATCGAGGCGGCGGTGAAGGCCGGCAAGTTCAAGACCGTCGGCGACTCCAAGGTGCCGGTGGTGGACGGCACGCGCGAGGCCAACCAGGACCCCAAGACCGCGCTCACCGCCTACGTCAGCGTGCCCAAGAACCCGCACGGCGTGAACGCCAGCCCCGACGGCAAGTACTTCATCTGCGCCGGCAAGCTCTCGCCCACGGGCACCGTGATCGAGCTGCAGAAGGTGCTGGACTGGTTCGACGGCAAGCTGGAGAAGGTCGACCAGGCCATCGTGGCCGAGGTCGAGCTGGGCCTGGGGCCGCTGCACACCGCCTTCGACGGCCGCGGCAACGCCTACACCACGCTGTTCCTGGACAGCCAGGTGGTGAAGTGGAACGTCGACGCCGCCATCAAGTTCCACAACGGCGACAAGAACGCCAAGTACGTGGTGGACCGCGTGGACGTGCAGTACCAGCCCGGCCACGTCAACGCCTCGCACTCCGAGACCATGAAGGCCGACGGCAAGTGGCTGGCGGTGGGCTGCAAGTTCTCCAAGGACCGCTTCCTGCCCGTGGGCCCGCTGCACCCGGAGAACGAGCAGCTCATCGACATCTCGGGCGAGAAGATGGTGCTGGTGGCCGACCACCCGGTGCGCGGCGAGCCGCACGACTTCATCATCTTCCGCCGCGACATCATCAAGCCCAAGCAGGTCTACCAGCTCGACGACCACCCGCAGGCCGTCAAGGACCCCAAGGACACCAGCGTCACGCGCAACGGCAAGAAGGTCACCATCCGCATGACCTCGCAAGCCCCGGCGTTCAGCCTGCGCGAGTTCAAGGTCAAGCAGGGTGACGAGGTGACGATCGTGCTGACCAACCTCGACAAGGTCGAGGACCTCACGCACGGCTTCGCCATCCCCAAGCACAACATCAACTTCATCGTCAACCCGCTGGAGACGAAGTCGGTGACGTTCACGGCGGGCAAGCCCGGCGTGTACTGGTGCTACTGCACGCACTTCTGCCACGCGCTGCACCTGGAGATGCGCACCCGCATGATCGTCGAGGCCTGATCAGGCGCTTCCCTTCCGCGCGCCGGGCCACCGCCTCCCCCGGTTCGGCGCGCGGGCATTCCCCCGCACCATGACCCTGCTGACCTTCTTGCTGCGCCTGTGCGTGGCCGCCGCTGTGCTGCTCGGCGCTTCCCCGCCGTCGCGGGCCACCGCCTACGAGGCCGCGCTGCCCGAAGGCATCCACGGCCCGAGGCTGTGCGACTTCGCGCCCTGCGCCGAGGTCTTTCCCGGCGCAACCTCGTTCTCCGAGCGCAAGGGCCAGCCGCCCTACGTCGAGGCCTACGCCGACGACCATGGCAAGCCCAAGCTGCTGGGCTACGTGATGCTGTCCACCGACATCACCGACACGCCCGCGTACTCGGGCAAGCCGGTGGTCACGCTCATCGGCATGAACCTGCAGGGCCGCTTCACGGGCGTGAAGGTGCTCAAGCACTCGGAGCCCATCCTGCTGCTGGGCATCCCCGAATCCGCGCTGACGAAGTTCAACGACCAGTACCTGGGCAAGTTCGTCGGCGACAACATCGAGATCGGCCAGTCGCGCCCCAGCGAGGGCGTGATCGGCCTGGACGCCATCTCCGGCGCCACCGTCACCGTGATCGCGCAGAACCAGGTCATGATGACCTCGGGCGCCGCCGTGGCGCGGCAGACCGGCATCCTGGCGCCCACGGTGCGCCCGCAAGCAAGATTCACGGACACCGGGCGTGCCCTCGACTGGGCCGCGCTGGCCAACGAAGGCAGCGTGCAGCGCCTGGCGGTCAGGCCCGAACAGGTCGGGCTGGAAAAAGGCGCCACGCCCTTCATCGAGCTGTGGTTCGGCCTGCTCAACCCGCCCGATGCGGGGCGCGCGCTGCTGGGCGCTGCGGGCTGGCAGCGGCTGATGGAGCAGCTCAAGCCGGGCGAGCAGGCGCTGTTCGTGATCCGCACCGGCGGCGTCGAGTCCTTCAAGGGCTCGGGCTTCGTGCGCGGCGGCATCTACGACCGCGTGCTGGTGCGCCAGGGCCTGGACACCTTCACCTTCCGCGACCTGGACTACCAGCCCCTGTACGGCCTGGCCGCCGCCGGCGCGCCGCGCTACACCGAATCCGCGATCTTCATCGTGCGCTCGCCGGCCTTCTCGGCCGCCTACCCTTGGAAGTTCGGTTTCCTGGGCAACCGCGTGGACCGCGCCACCGGCACGCGCAGCTTCGCCAACTTCGAGGCCCCCTACTGGCTGCCCGCTTCCGCGCTGGAAGGCGGCCGCCCGGTGGTGGAGGAGCCGCAGGCGGCGTGGGTGAAGGTGTGGAAGGCGCGCGCCGTGGAGATCGGCCTCTTCGCCGTGCTGCTGTTGGCGGTGGCCGTGGTGTACGCGCTGCGCGACCGGCTCACGCGCCGCTCCACGCGCAAGAACAAGTGGCCGGTCAACGCCTTCAAGTACTCGGCCTGGCTGCTGAGCATCGGCTTCGTGGGCTTCGGCGCCATGGCGCAGCCCTCGGTGACGCAGGTGCTGACGTGGTTCCACGCGCTGCTGTTCCACTGGACCTGGGAGCTGTTCCTCAGCGACCCGTTCATCTTCCTGTTCTGGATCTTCATCATCGTCACCGTCTTCGTCTGGGGACGGGGCCTGTTCTGCGGCTGGCTGTGCCCCTTCGGCTCGCTGTCGGAGCTGCTGTACAAGCTGGGCGGCGCCATCGGCCTCAAGCGCTTCCAGCGCGCGCTGCCCCGGCGCCTGCACGACAAGCTGAAGTGGGTGAAGTACGGCGTGTTCTTCGGCCTGCTGGCGGTGTCGATGTTCTCCATGGGCCTGGCCGAGAAGCTGGCCGAGGTGGAGCCATTCAAGACCACCTTCCTGGTCGGCTGGGGACAGCGCTCCTGGCCCTACACGCTGTTTGCCGCCGGCATCCTGGGGCTGTCCATCTTCGTGGAGCGCCCCTTCTGCAAGTACCTGTGCCCGCTGGGCGCCTCGCTGGCGATGCCCTCCACCTTCCGCTGGTTCGGGCTGCGCCGCAAGCAGGAGTGCAACAGCTGCAAGGCCTGCGCGGCGGGCTGCGGCGCGCAGGCGATCGACGCCGATGGCCGCATCGACCACCGCGAGTGCCTGCACTGCCTGGACTGCATGGTGCTCTACACCGACACCCACGCCTGCCCGCCGCTGGTCAAGGAGCGCAAGCGCCGCGAGCGCGAGGGCCTGCCGCTGACGCGCATCGGCCGCGACGGCTACTTCATTCCCATCATC
>JAEYPG010000731.1 GCA_023410975.1 Pseudomonadota bacterium | reverse complement strand
CGCCTGGGCAGCGCGGCGCAGGGCATGCCGCCCCAGCCTGCCCCAGCGCCTGCGCCTGCCGCGCTTTCCGCCCCTTCCGGTGCCGGCAGCCACTACTACTTCCTGGACTTCGCGCAGCCCGCGCTGGTGCAGGCGCAGCCACCAGTAGCGGCTCCGGCGCATCCGCCCTTCGACGTGAACGCGGTGCGGCGGGACTTCCCGATCCTGCGGGAGCGCGTCAACGGCCGGCCGCTGGTGTGGTTCGACAACGCCGCCACCACGCACAAGCCGCAAGCGGTGATCGACCGGCTGGCGTATTTCTACGCGCACGAGAACTCCAACATCCACCGCGCCGCGCATGCGCTGGCGGCGCGCGCCACCGACGCCTACGAGGGTGCGCGCGAAACCGTGCGCCGCTTCATCGGCGCAGGCTCGGTGGAGGAGATCATCTTCGTGCGCGGCACCACCGAGGCGATCAACCTCGTGGCCAAGAGCTGGGGCGCGAAGCACATCGGCCCGGGCGACGAGATCATCCTCAGCCACCTGGAGCACCACGCCAACATCGTGCCCTGGCAGCAGCTCGCGGCCGAGAAGGGCGCCAAGCTGCGCGTGATCCCGGTGGACGACTCGGGGCAGGTGATCCTGGAGGAGTACCAGCGGCTGCTCAACGACCGGACCAAGCTCGTGTCGGTGACGCAGGTGTCGAACGCGCTGGGCACGGTGGTGCCGGTGAAGGAGATCGTGGACATCGCGCACCGCCACGGCGTGCGCACGCTGGTGGACGGCGCGCAGTCCGTGAGCCACCTGCGCGTGGACGTGCGCGTGCTGGACACGGACTTCCTCGTCTTCTCCGGCCACAAGATCTTCGGGCCCACGGGCATCGGCGTGCTGTACGGCAAGCGCGAGGTGCTGGAGCACATGCCGCCTTGGCAGGGCGGCGGGAACATGATCGCGGACGTCACCTTCGAGCGCACCGTGTTCCACGCCCCGCCCACGCGCTTCGAAGCCGGCACCGGCAACATCGCCGACGCGGTGGGGTTGGCGGCCGCGCTGGAGTACGTGGAACGCATCGGCATCGAGGCCATCGGCCGGTACGAGCACGCGCTGCTGGACTACGCCACGCAGTCGATGCGCCCGATCCCCGGCGTGAAGCTGATCGGCACCGCGCGCGACAAGGCCAGCGTGCTGAGCTTCGTGCTGGCGGGCTACAGCACCGCCGAGGTCGGCGACGCGCTCAACCGCGAGGGCATCGCCGTGCGCACCGGGCACCACTGCGCGCAGCCGATCCTGCGCCGCTTCGGCCTGGAAGCCACCGTGCGGCCGTCGCTGGCCTTCTACAACACCTGCGAGGAGGTGGACCGGCTGGTGGCGGTGGTGAAGGGGCTGGCAGCGGCCAGGCGCTGAGCCTTCAGTGGCCCCAGCGGAAGCAAACGGCCGGGCGGCTCGATGCCGCACCGGCCGTTTCACCGTCAGTGCGCCAGCACGCGGAGCGCCGGCGGACTCTCGCAGGGCTCGGACGCCCTGCGCGACTTGTTGCCGCTCCGGCCTGGGCCGCGCCGGCAAGGCGGCGTCATCGCGCTCAAAGCCGCGCTGCGCAGACCCGGGCTCGTCACGCATCTGATTCTCAGCGTCACCTCCGGCGGCCTGGACCTTGCCAGCCTGGGCGCGCAGGACTGGCGGCCGGCTTTCAACCAGGCGAACCCTTCCCTGCCCGGCTGGTTCTCCGGCCAACGGGAAAACCTGACGGCGCGCCTGCCCGGCATCCAGGTGCCCGCGCTGCTGTGGGGCAACGCAGACCCGATCAGCCCGGTGCGGGTCGGCCAGTGCCTGGCATCGCTGCTGCCGCGCGCCGAGCTGCACGTCTTTCCGGACGGCGACCACGGCCGCGCCAGCAGCTTCGCGCACGCCGTGGCACCGCTCATCGACCGGCAACTCCTGACGCGCGCCTGAAGCGGCGTGCCCTGCACCGCAGGTGGTTCAAGGCCGCGTCCCGGCGCCTCGCACTGCCTCCAGGGCAGGCGCGATCAAAAGCGCTTCAGACCGCGTGGATAAAATCACGGCCCCCGGGTTCGCCAACGGCTGTGGACTTCAAGCCCCCGGCACGATGCCGATCAGAGCCGCTTGTGCTTCGTCATGTCTGCAGTACCCCTCCAGCTCCGTTGCGAATGCCCCTTCCCTCCGCGCCGCCCCACGATGCGCACCGGCCCGTGATCCGGCGCTTGGCAGTTCTTCTGGGCGAGTTGCTGCGCAGCGGCCGCGGGTCGCTGCAGCTGCGCATGACGCTGGCCGGTGTGGCGGCGCTGACGCTGGGCATCTTCCTTACCTCGCTGCTGCTGGTGCAGCGCGCCGAGCGCGACACCCTGCGTGACCAGCGCGAGCGCGAGGTGCAGGAGACGGCCCGCACCGCGGCCGTGCTGTCCCGCCGCGTCGTGGAGTTGCAGAACCTGCTGCGCATCGCGGGCGGGCAGCTCGATCCCGGCACGCTGCAGGACCCGCCGGCGCTGGCGCGATTCATGCACGACCGGGCCGTGCTGCGTGCGCAGTTCAGCCACGTGGCGGTGATATCGCTCGATGGGCACGTGCGTGTCTACGGCGAGCGCGAGGGAGTGCGCCCGCTGGACATGGACATCAGCCAGCAGCCCTACTTTCGGCAGACCGTGGCCGAGGACCGGCCCATCGTCTCGGAGGTGCTGACCAGCCGCGTCATCGGCGAGCCGGTGGTGGTGTTCACTTATCCGCTGCACGGGCCAGGCGGCTTGTACGGCGTGATCGCCGGCGCGGTGCGCCTGGGCACTGGCGACCTGCTGAGCCACGCGGCGCAATACCTCGATCCGGAGGGCCGGGAGGCGCTGCTGGTGGTCAGCGACACGCAGGGCCGCATCCTCGCCCACCCGGACGCCCGCCGCGTGATGACGCACATGGCGAACGATTCGCAGCTCGCGGGCGTCTGGACCGGCTGGCAGCTGTTGCGCAGCCCCCTGGAGCCCACCGGGGTGTCGGTCCCGCGGCCGGGCCTGATTGCCTCGACGGCGGCCGTCATGGGCCCCGAGTGGCTGTTGTGGCGGCTGCAGCCCGAGGAAGAGCTGCTGCGGCCGTTGCACGCGGCGCGGAGCCGGGCGCTGCTGGATGCGCTGCTCATGGTGCTGGTGGCCAGCCTGGTGCTGCTGGCGCTGGTGGGCTGGCTGCTGCGGCCCATGCGGCTTCTGGAGCGCCGTGCGCAATCGCTGTTCGATGCCGGACAGGACCTGCACTCGGGCTGGCCCGCCTGCGGTGGCGAGATCGGGCAACTGGCGCAGGTGCTGCGCGAGGTGGGCAGCGAGCGCGCCGCGCTGGAAGCCGCCAATGCCGAGCTGCTGGGACGGCTGGAGTCGGTGATGGCGGCGGCGCCGGTGGGCATCGCGCTCACGCGCCAGGGCCGCTTCGAACTGGTCAACGCCGAGCTGTGCCGGCTGCTGGGCCGCGAGCCCAAAGAGTTGCAGGGCCAGCCGATGGGCCTGGCGGGCCTGGAGGGCGAGCCGCACTGCGCGCTGCCGCAGGCGGTGGAGCAGGCCTTCGCGGCGGGAGGGTCCTACCGCGGCGAATGGCAGCTGCAGCGCGCGGATGGCGCGCGCTTCTGGGCCGTGCTGCACGCGCGCCAGGAGCGCGCGGGCGACGCGGCCAGCGGCGTGATCTGGACCGTGGCCGACCACAGCGCGCAGGTGGCCGCGCGCGAGCAACTGGAGTGGAGCGCGCGCCACGATCCGCTGACGCGGCTGTCCAACCGCATCGAGCTGGAGCGGCGTCTGGAGCGGGTGTTCACGGCGCGCGCAGCGGTGGTGCCGGCGGCGCTGGTGGCCATCGACCTGGACCGTTTCAAGCCCATCAACGACACCGCCGGCCATGCCGCTGGCGACGCCATGCTGCAGTCGGTGGCCGAGGCGCTGCTGCGCTGCGTGCGCCGCGGCGACTTGGCCGTGCGGCTGGGTGGCGACGAGTTCGTGCTGCTGCTGGAGCACTGCGAGGCGGCGGATGCGCTGGCGATCGCGCAGCGCGCCTGCGCCGCCGTGAACCGACTGGAACTGCACTGGGAAGGCCACCGCCTGCACGTGGGCGCCTCCGCCGGAGTCGCCATGCTGGAGGACGGCATGGCCCAGCCCCATTACTGGATGCGCGCGGCCGACCACGCCTGCTACGCCGCCAAGCGGCACGGACGCGGGCATGCGAGGCTGGCGAAGCGGGGGGCGGCTGTAGGTGCGTGAGGGAAATGGCCTCGCGGAAGAGATGCAGCAGCGGAAGGCTGTTGGCCGTGGGCCGTGCTGCATCGCCAACTGCTTCGTCATTCCCGCAAAGAAGGCCCGGACCCAGGCCGTCTCCGAGTTGGCCGCAGGCAATGTTGCGGGGTAACCCGTCTTCCCAGCCTCGTGTTGCGGACATTGCAGCGTCCGCTCCGACTCGCAACCGCCGCGCCCCCGCCTGCCGGCAATGCTGGAAGGGGGCCAAGCTGGTCCTCTCGTCGTCCAGCCGACGGCTTGAAACGGTGAGCTGCCGCTTTCAGACTGCGGTCTGCAACAGCGTCACGGCGTTGCTGCCTGCCTGGACACTGCAAGCCTTCTTCGCCGTGTACATCTGCTCGTCGGCGCAGCGCAGCAGTGCCTCCATGTCATCGCCATCCTCGTGCTGCAGTGCGATACCGATGGACGCGCCGATGCGTACCACTGCAGCTTCGGCCTCGATAGGGGCCGTCAGCCGGTTGCGGATGCGCTGCGCCACCGTGACCGCTTCCTGGCGCGAGTGGATGACGCGCAGCGCCACGATGAATTCGTCTCCACCGACACGCGCAATGACGTCGCCATCGCGGCACTGCTGCTGCAGCCGCTGGGCCACCTCCTGCAAAACCCGATCGCCTGCGGCGTGGCCGTAGCGGTCGTTGACTGGTTTGAAGCCGTCGAGGTCGAACGCGAGGATGGCCACGTGGTGGCCACCGCCCTGGGTTTCCGTGTCCATGGTTGCCAAATGCTGCTCCAGTCCGCGCCGGTTGAGCAGTCCGGTGAGCGGGTCGTGCATTGCATCGGTCTTGAGCTGGCGGACTTGCTCGCGGCCTAGGCGTAGCAGCCGGCCCGAATACCTGACGGCCCACAGCATGACGGTGGCGAACACTACAGCCCCGCCAACCAGCAGCTGCTTGAGCAGGGCAAAGCGGCGGCTTTGCACTTCAGACCTGCTTTGGAGCAAGTTGCGCTCGATGCCTTCGGCCTGGTTCAGCAGCTCTCGAAGCTCGCGGGTTGAATCATTGTTTACCCGTTCGGCCACCACCGCCTTGAGCGCTGCAGACCCATCGCGCTCGGCGATGTTGGCCGAACTGCGGTAATGCCCCAGGACCTCCAGCAATTCAGCCTTCAGCAACTGCAGCCGCAGGTACTGGGAAGAGTTGTCTTGCGTGAGCGCGAGCAGGCGGTCGGCCGAGCGTACTGCCCGGTCGGCCGAGGAGCGCACACGCTGCAGCGACTCCGCGTTGGGCGCCACCATGAAAT
>JAEYPG010000727.1 GCA_023410975.1 Pseudomonadota bacterium | reverse complement strand
CAGTTCGGCGACATAGACCGCTGGGGCGCGATGCTGCGCTACATCAGCGAGCGCATCGCGCCGTCCTTGCGCGCCTCTCCCGTGCCTGTCGGCCTTCCTGCGACGGGGTAACTGCCGGATTTAGGATAACTGCCCGAACGCGGCAGCATCCTGGGGATCGGGCCAAGGAATCGCCCCCTTGGCACCTAAAGCATCAAGGCCGGCAGATGGCTCGCCCGTGGATCGAGCGTACACGGGCACGAACCTGAGCTTGTCGAGTTGTTCAACGGCGCCGGCCCAAGTCTGTCCCTTCCTGAAACTCGCGCTCATCACCAGCCCCACGTCCGCCAGCGCATAAATGAGTTTGTTGCGCTGCGTGGACAGGCTGGCATTGAAAGTGGCGTTTGGGTCGTAAGGCGACATAAGAACCAGTTGGCCGTCGCGCAGCGGGTTTCGGTATTCGCGAGTCGAAACGTTCTTGGACAAGGTGTCCGCCAGCACGGCGCTGACCCGACCTCCTGCGCGCAGCGCGGTGCCCACGGCGATCTGGTCGATACCTGGAGCGCCGCCGGATATCAACGTCTTGCTGGCCTGCGCCACCAAGCGGCACACCGTCATCGTTTCGTCCACCAGCGCGTCGTCCAAGTGGCGCGAGCCGACCACGGCCAGCCCGCCCGAATCAAGCAAATTCACATCGCCACAGCCGTAGATCACGGCCGGAGCGTCTTCCCGCAGACGCGCCTTGAAGCGGCGCGGGTAATCGGCATCCGCACGGCTCAGCACCCAAATACCCTGGGCCTGCCAGCGCTCGAAAATCTGGTCCAATACGAAGCCACGCCCCAGCAGGCGCCGCAACCGGGATTCCTCAATCACGGATTGGCAGGCTTGCAAAAGATCGTCTGCATCCGGCGACAGGAAATCAGCGGGTTGGCGCTTCATTTCCCACAAATGCCGAGCCAGGCGGTTGTATTCACCCAGTTTCAGCAACTCCGATGGCGAGGCGCCTCGTCCCCCCATCAGTGGCGCCGTCAGCAGAAGAATTGCCTGGGTGTTGGGGGACAAAGCTTGATTCATTCCTCTTGTCCTGTTGGATCAGGTGCCGTTGGCCAGAGGCCAGCGTTGCGTAGTGGCTTGGCAATCAGGAGGCCACCGTCGCACTGCCCTCCAAGGTTGCGCAGCGAGCGATGATCCAATCAAATCTCATGCAATCGGCCTCCTATTCAAACAAGTTTGAGCACTTGGCGACATGGCCGGCAGGCTTCTTCTGTTTCTTTTCTCTCCACTTCCAGCAACCTTGATCTTCGACAAGGACAACTTGAGCCACATCGGGGAAGAATATCCGGCGAAACCAATTAACGTCAGGCGTCGAATCCCTTCCCCTCGCTGCTGTTGGCGTTACTCCACCAAGAGGTGCAAGCCATGCCAATTTCCTGGCGTCCATCGATGGCCATCGGCGATGAAGGTATAGATAGCGACCATCATCGACTCATAGATATCATCAATAAAGTGGAGCAGGAGCTATATGCGACCACTGGCAGTGATGAACTCTCCGGAACGTTGGATGAGCTGGTCGCATACACCAATATTCACTTCGACCGCGAAGAGAATTTGATGCGATATACAAGCTACAACGGCTTGATATACCATCGCCAGTCCCATCGGGAGTTGCGCGCTCATCTTGCAAAGATCCGCACCTCCATCGAGGCGGCAAAGTCGAAGGAGCTTCCGCAAAGCGAAAAAGAGGATCTCATCATTCTCCTGCGCCATTGGCTACTGGACCACGTTCTCAAGGAGGACATGGTGTTCAAGGCATTCCTGGAGTCGCTCTCTTAACAACACGGCAATCAAACACCCTACATTCTTGATGTTTGGCCAGCATGGGCCACATGATCCTAGACCTTTGCCGCAGCAAATCGAGCCGGCAGGCAAACCAGAAAATAAATCCGCCAACGCGGCATTGAATGCGGCATGCCATGAAGCATGGCCGTGAACAGCCATGTGCAGCGGGCAGGACGACAACGCTCGCTGCACGGGCTGTGCAACTTCCCCACAGCGCATCGCTGCTGCTGATTTCAATAGCCCCGCTCAGCCTCCACCTGGTGCGCCGGTGGATTTCCGGCCATGACGGCCCGGACATTGGCAGCCGCAATCGCCGCTGCACTGCGCGCGTCGGTGAGCGCCGCCGCGTGTGGCAACAGCGTTACCTGCGGGTGATTCCAGAAGCGGCTGTCCGCCGGCAGCGGCTCGGTCTGGAATACGTCCAGCACCGCATGCCGCAGCCGCCCCGAGTCCAGCGCGGCCAGTAAATCAGCCTCCACCACGTGCCCGCCGCGCGCCAGGTTCACCAGGCAGGCGCCCTCGGGCAGCAGCGCCAGGCGCTCGGCGTCGAACAGCCCGCGCGTGGCGGCGGTGAGTGGCAGCAGGTTCACCACGATGTCGCTGCGCGAGAGCAACCCCGGCAGCGCCGCCTCTCCGTGCACGTTGTCGATGCACGGCTCCTGGCGCGGCCGGGCGCTCCAGCCCTGGACGCGGTAGCCCTGCGCCACCAGGCGCCGCGCGGCCGCCAGACCCATCTCGCCAAGCCCCAGCACCGTCACCCGCACTTCGTCGGCGCGGCGCTGCGGCAGCACGCGCCAGACGCCCTCACGCTGCTGGCGCGCGTAGTCGAAGAAGCCGCGCTGCAGGCTCAGCACCGCCCACAGCGCTGTCTCCGCCATCGCCGCGCTCATGGCCGGATCGACCATGCGGGCGATAGCCACGCCTTCCGGCAGCGTCGCGTCCGCCAGCAGCCGGTCCACGCCCGCCCACAGCGACTGGATCAGGCGCAGGCCTTTCAGACCCTGCAATTGCCCCGGCGGCGGGTTGGCGGCCAGCGCCACGTCCACCTCGGCGCCAGGTGCGGCTTCCACCCACTGCGCCTCGGGCAGGGCCTGCCGCAGCGCCTCCATCCACGCCTGCCGCTCGGCCGCGCCGAGCTGCCCGACCAGTGACAGCTTCATGCGGCACCCGCCTGGGCCAGTGCCAAGGCGCGATCCAGCGCCCGCTGCACGGTGACGGCGCGCACCGCGGCACGGTCGCCGTCGAGCTGCAGCAATTCGGCGCCGGCCTGGCCGCTGCGCAGGGCCCAGCCCAGCCAGACCGTGCCCACCGGCTTGCCCGGCACCGCGCCGCCCGGGCCGGCGATGCCGGTGACGGACAGCGCCAGGTCGGCATGCGCGTGGGCCAGCGCGCCGGTGGCCATCACGCGCGCCACCGGCTCGCTCACCGCGCCATGGGCGCCGATCAGCGAGGCCGGCACGCCCAGCAGCTCGGTCTTGGCCTCGTTGCTGTAGCTGACGAAGCCGCGCTCGAACCAGTCGCTGGAGCCCGCCACCGCGGTGCAGGCCGCGGCGATCAGGCCGCCGGTGCAGCTCTCGGCCGTCACCAGCCGCCAGCCGCGCACGCGCAGCGCCTCGGCCAGGGCGTTCACTTGCGGCTCCAGGTCGTCGGGGAAGGTCATGGGATTGGTCTCCGGAAGAACCTGCTCGGGGTTGAAGACTGGACGGGCCTGCCTGGTCGCTGCGCCCTGGCGTGGGGCCTCCTGGATTCCCGCCTTCGCGCACTGCTGTCCGGGGAATTTGTAACGGTCGCTGCCAAGGGGTTGTGGGTATTGGCTGACGGGGACGATGAGTCCCGGAACGGCGATTCCTGTTGGCACCGGCCAACCCCACAACATGG
>JAEYPG010000725.1 GCA_023410975.1 Pseudomonadota bacterium | reverse complement strand
CAGTTCGGCGACATAGACCGCTGGGGCGCGATGCTGCGCTACATCAGCGAGCGCATCGCGCCGTCCTTGCGCGCCTCTCCCGTGCCTGTCGGCCTTCCTGCGACGGGGTAACTGCCGGATTTAGGATCACACCGCGTCCGCCACCGTCTTCAGCGCCTCGTGCAGCGCCGTGTCGGGCAGCGAGGCCGTGATGTCGCCCATGAAGCGCAGGTTCTCCCGCACCGAGCCTGCGTTGCGCGGGCTGGCGCCACGCGCGAGGGCGGCGCGGTAGCCCTCGATCGCCTCCATCGCCAGCGCGCCACAGGCATCGGCATCGCCGCTGGCCAGCAGGAGCCGCACCACCGCCAAGTCGGCCAGCGCGACCCCGTTCCAGAAGCCGGGATCGTCCACCTCGGACACCTTGGCCTGCTCCACCTGGCGCTGCGTCAAGGCCTTGAGCTGCTCGCGCCAGTCCTTGGGCGCGCCCGCGGGCAAGGGCGCGGGCGCCAGCTCCTCCACCAGCAGCCGGGCGACGGCCCAGTTGGTGAAGGCGTAGTTGTCGATGCGGCTGCGCCGCTGCAGCGCCCTGCCGTACGCATCGGCCATGCGCCGCAGCGCATCGGCGCGCTCGGCCTCGTCCGCCTGGACCCATGCCAGGCGCTTGTACGCGGCCCCCAGCAGCGACAGCCGCTCGGGCGTGGGCGCCCGAAGGCTCATGAGGTCGATCTGCTGGATGGTTTTCCTGATGCGCCGGGCAATCGCGGCCAGCACCTTGGCCGAGGCGGTTCCGGCCCGCAGCTGCTCCTGTGCGTCGCTGGCGGCCTGGCGCGCACCCAGGTTGACGATCTGCTCGAACACGCTGAACGGGCAGTCGCCGTCAGCCGCCTCCAGGGCGGCCTCCAGCGACTGCAGCGCCTTGCCGTACACCAGGGCTTCGCCCCAGATGAAGCCGATGCCTGCGGCCACCTCGGCACGGGCCAGCCAGCGTTCGCGCTGGCCCCTGGGTACGCGCTCGTACAGCTTGCCGATGGCCTGCTCCAGCTGTTGCGCCAGCACCTTGTCGGACTGCCCCTCCTGCTCGACCTGCACCCGTGCGAATTCGGCCAGGTTGTCCAGGTCGGCCACCAGTTCGCGCACGGAGACGTAGGCCTGGCCACGGCCGGCATCGGTGTCCATCCCATCCAGGCGCAGCCGCCAGTCCGGGTCGCCATAGCATTGGTAGGCTCCCCAGGTGTTGCGATCCGGGTGCCGGTCCCGCGTTTGCGCGCGCGCGTGCTTGACCGCCTCGCGCAAGCAACGGCCGGCCAGCAAGTCGGCGTAGAAGGTGGCGGCGAAGGTGAGGGCTGCGGCATCGTCCACGGCCCAGCCCGCACACACCGCCACGCGCACGCCCATGTTGATGAACTGGGCCCCCAGGTTGGCCGCCAGGCGGGCGAAGTTGGGCGGCGCATCGGTGCGCCCCAGGAAGCAGCAGTTGACGAACACCAGCTCCGGCACACAGCGCATCTGCTCCACGTCGCCGGGCGTCAGGAACTTCCCGTTGCCGATGACCATGCCGGAGAACGGCTTGCGAGTGCGCCGCCCGTCGTCCGCGATGCCTGCCGGCCCGGGCACGGCGGGATCTTCCGGTGCGAGGAAGTCGTGCACGCCATGTCCGGCCAGGTGCAGGATGCGCCACGGCTTGTGGTGCAGTCCCGACACGATCTCGCGGGCCGTGCCCCCGATCACGGCGCTCACGCTGTCGCTGCCGAACACGGCCTCAAGGGCGTCCCGCACCGCCGTGGCCTCGTCCCGGGCACCGGGCAGCGGGCTGAAGCCCGGGTTGCCCTCCAGGTCCGGATCGCCGATGACGAAGGCCGTGTCGCCCAGGGCCAGCGACGGATGCTCACGAAAGTCGGCGGTCTTGAGCTGGCGCACGATGCCC
The DNA here is from genome assembly GCA_023410975.1 of Pseudomonadota bacterium. GTDB lineage: Bacteria > Pseudomonadota > Gammaproteobacteria > Burkholderiales > Burkholderiaceae_C > Azohydromonas. The sequence continues at coordinate 3,500 of JAEYPG010000725.1, read as the reverse complement.
GCCTCGATGGCCAGCGGCTGGCCGGTGCGGCTCTGCCCGTCCTGCAGCAGCTCCCATGGCAGGCAGGCGGTGCGCGCATCGAGCATGAGCACCATGTCGCGCTGGTCGGGCGCGGCGTCCTTGAAGCCGCGCGGCAACAGCAGCTCGAACAGCGTGCTGCCGAGCTCGTCGTTGCGCGCGGTACTGGCGCTGGCCTGCTGCACGAAGGTTTCCGCCAGCGACAGCTGGCCGGTGGCGAGCCGCTCCTCGGCGCGCGCCCGGTTCGTGGCCACGTTGAAGCACAGCTGCCCCTCGTCGTCGAGAACGATCTCGATGCGCTGGTCCCAGGAGCGGTCCTCGTCGTAGAAGCGCCGCTTGCGCCGGCCCGGGCCGGCCCCCAGCGTGGCGGGCTCCCAGCGCACCCACTTGCCAACGTCGCTGCTGCGCAGCGCGTCCGCCAGGGCATGCGCAGCGCCGATCGCCACGTCCTCGTACAGCTCGATGATCTCGATCGCGGCGATGTGGACGCGGCCGTCGAGCTGGGCGTCCTCCAGGCGGCGGTTGGCGCGCACGGCCGCGCGCAGCAGCGCCGGGACGCACTCGCGCAGCGTGAGCCCCGCAGCGCCGCTGCCCACCAGCAGGCTGCTCAGGCGCACCGGGATGCAGCCGCCGCGAGCCTGCTCCTCGGGCCGCTGGAGCATGCGCAGCGCGTACTCCAGCATGGCGTCGCGCAGGCTGGACTCCAGGCGTCCCGCCGAAAGATCGCCCACCGGCCCCAGCCCGACGACGACGGCCCCGCACGGCGAGCGGTTGGGCACCTCGTTGAAGAACACCGCATGGCTGCCGTGCGGCCCCGGATACAGCCCCAGCACGCGGCAGCGCGTGAGCGCCTGGTTCAGGCGCCGGTCGAGCGCAGCCTCGGCACTGACGATCGTGTCGCCCTGGTAGTGCCCCACGAAGACGGCATGCCGCGCATAGGACAGGTCCGCGTGGCGCACGCTGACGTCGATGAGCGGCCGCTGCTGTGCCTGGCCCAGGCGCCGCCGCCGCGTGCCGCCGAAGCCCGCGCCACGCAGCGCGGCCTCGTCGGGGATGTCGTCCACCACGGGCTGCGGCGGGAGCACGAACACGGGCGTCTCGCCCGCCGCACGGCGGCGCTGCGGCGGCGTGGCGCCGAGCTGGTCGGTGTGGCCGCGGGCGAGCAGATCGACGTAGCCGCGAAAGATGCGCCGGTCGCCGGCGTTGGCGCACAGCTCGTCGTGCGCCGTGTCCTCGGCGTAGTACATCGCCACGCCGTCCAGGCGGCCGGAGGCCCAGGAGACGGTGCCGTCGCCTTCGGCCGTGGCCAGCCAGTCGATGCGCCGCGGTGCCGGCGTGCCGTCGTCGATCGTGTAGCGCCAGTCCACGATGGTGGCGCGCTGGCACCCCGCCACGTAGACCATGCGCTGTCCGTCCGGGGCGGCATTGAGCAGCAGCGACCAGGTCTGGCCGGCTGCATCGAGCTGGCTTTGCTCGATCAGACTGAAGCCCAGGCCCATGGTGTCGCGCATTTCCTTCCAGGTGGCGGCCTGCGCATAGCGGGCGGCGTCCGCGTCGAACGGCAGCAGCTCGGCCATGCCGGGGAAGCGGCGCACGATGTCGATGATCCCGTTGACGCCATGCCGGAAGTCCAGCAGCGCCAGCTTGGCCTGGGTGGGATTCATCCCGACGAGCCAGCGCACGGCCTCGTGCGAGCCGCGGTTGGGCGTGCCCAGCATCAACAGCCGGCTGCCCGCCTCCAGCGCCCCCATGCGCCTCCACACCGCGCTGCCGGCGTGGCCGTCGGCCATCATGGCCCGGGCCACCAGCCCGCCCATGGAGTGCGCCACGATGTGCAGCGGCTGCCGGGTGCGCTCGGCCTCCTCGACCAGCGCCGCGAGCTTCTCCGTCAGCAGGCCCGCGGTGTCGCGCACGGAGCAGCGCCAGTCATAGGGAAAGATCTCCACCCGGTGGTCGCGAGCCAGGTACTCCAGCAGCGGGCCGTAGAAGTCACCCAACAGATCCAGCGCCTTGACGCCCTGCGCGCCCCAGCCGATGTCGGCCAGCCCGCCGCGCAGCAGGGCCCAGTAGTTGAGCCAGACGGGGCTGTCGCCCAGCGCGAGCTGGCTGCCCATGGTTCCCGGAATCACCACCACGATCGGCTTGGGCGTGGTGGCCTCGCGGCTGCGCTGCACCGCCGCGCGCCAGCGCGGCTCCTCGACGCGCGCCTGCTCGAAAGGCAGGAACCCGCCGCTGTCGGCGTCGGCACGCACCAGCGCCTTGACCATCCAGTCCAGCGACGCCGGATTGGCGAAGTAGCGGAAATGGTTGACCTGGGCCCCGCGGTCCTGCAGCCAGCGCGCGCCCTTGTCGGGCCGGCGCATGCCGCCGCTCATCGAGCCGGTATTGACCACCAGGTCGTGCTCGGCGCCATAGAACCAGTCCACCGCCAGCAGTTTCAGCCTGCCCCACAGGCTGTCGCCTTCGACGTCGCCCGCGATCACGCTCAGGTCGGCGCGCGTCACCAGCCCGGGCAAGGCCAGCAGCCGCGTGGTGGCGGAGCCGGGCATCATCGCCTCGATGCCGGGCATGGTGCGCGGGTCGGTGCGCTTCTTGACCACGCCCAGCAGGAAGTCGGCCACCTCGCCGAACAGGCTGTTGCCGGCAAGCACGTCCAGCACGCTGAGCCAGCGGTCGAGCCGCCCTGAAGCCAGCGTGGTGCCGCGCGCCGGGCAGGCCACGCGCACGAAGCGCATGACGCGGATGCGCTTGCGGGCGAGCTCCTGCAGCATCTCGCGCAGCCGCGCCAGGTCGGCCGCATAAGCCGCCTGGCGCCCGGCAGCCTCGGCGCCGGCCAGCGCGGGCAAGCCGAGCATGGGGGCGATGGTGCGGTCCTCGGCGAAAAGCTCGTCGAGCACGCCGCCCGCCAGGGCGTCGGCCTCCAGGTTGCGCTCCGCCAGGCACAACAGCTCGCCCACCAGCCCGCCGCGCGAGTGCGACACCAGGTGCAGCAACGCACCTTCGGGCAACCGCCGAGCAAGCGCGAGCGCGTTCGCAATCGGGCTCTCGGTCAGCGTGCGGTGCTCGAAGGCATAGATGCCCTCCCCGTAGGCCTCGCGCAGCGCCTGGCGGGCCGCACGTCCCGCTTCGCCGTCGGCGCCGGGCTTGTCAAGCTCGATGTCCCCGAAGCTGCCCCGGCAGCTCGACATCGTGCCGTGCAGGAACAGCAGCACCGGCTGGCCGGCCGGCAGCACATCGTCATCGGGCAGCGGCCGCAGCGCTTCGCCGGCATCCAGCTTCCACTGGTACAGCCCCGGCGCGTTGCCCTTGAGCTGGCGCGTTTCCAAAGCGCCGGCCAGCTCGGTGGACACGTCCTTGAGCACGTCCACGCCGAAGAACTCCAGCACCTTGATGCCCAGCCCCACCGCGGCGCGCGAGCCGGCCGGCACGTCGCCGCGCAGGCTGGCTGCCGGCGCGGTGTCGATGTCCCACACCGGCTCGGC